>CASFUI010000203.1 GCA_949297565.1 uncultured Eubacteriales bacterium | reverse complement strand
CTCGGCAACCTGAAGCTTTGTGCAGGAAAGTTTACCGCCGCTGCAAAGCTCCCAGATATGTTCAAGCCTCTCCCGCTCAAGCGACACAGGAGTCTCCGAAAGCACCGGGACTCCAAGCCCCAGCCACTTTATTACCGTATCGCACATAGCCGCTTTGTTTACGCACGACACGACAAAATCCGGCTTTGCCTCCAGCATAGCTTTTTCGTCACAGCATGCCGGAACATCATACTGTTCTCTTATCCTGCGCGCTTCCTCCTCTCTTCGGCATAAAACCATGCACAAATCAAACTGCTCCGGCAGCGCCTTTGCCGCCCTGAGATAAAACATCGCCCTCCAGCCTGAGCCTATAATTCCAAAACGTACCATATTTGTCACCTCATTTCTGCGCTGCCTTTTACGCGTTAATAGTTTGTGTCGGCAGCGCAGCCACAAACCTGTTGAGCTATTTTCTCCTTATTCTGTGAAGCTGAGGCTTTAAAGTAATTTCCTGTACGGCAAGCCCGCTGCGGCAGCTTATTATATATTCCACTGCCTCCGCCACCTCCTCTGGAAGAAGCCGCGCCTCTTCCTCCTCAGCCTCGCAAAAATCAGCGTTTCTGTATAAATTTGTCTTTGTCATGTCCGGATGAATTGACGCTACACGCACGCCGTATTTTCTTACCTCGTCAAACAGACTGCGCGAAAAGCCTGACAGTCCGGCTTTTGTAGCGCCGTACGCGCAGCCGTGAGGATTTGACTGATTAGCCGTAACCGATGAAATATTTATTATAAATCCTTTGTTTTTTTTCAGATGACGAAGCGTCTGCTGTGCCAGAATCATAGGCGCTTCAAGGTTAATCCGCACCATCTGCTGTATCTTTCCCGGGTTTAATTCCTCATGAAGCCCGTAATAACCAACTCCGGCGTTGTTTACAAGTATAAAAAGCTGCGTCTCAGACATAATTTTTTTTACTATACCGCATAAATTCTGTGTTTCTGTAATATCACACTCTATTGGATAAAAAAGTTCACTGCGGAAAATATCGTTGTCAGAGAAATGTCTTGCAATGCCGTATACACTGTATCCCTCCTTTACAAGCATTCTGCTGACTGCAAGCCCTATGCCCGATGAAGCCCCTGTGACAATAGCTGAGCGTTTCATAATAATTTCCTTTCCCAATATTTGTTACGCATGATGATGAGCTTAATTTTCCCACAAAAATATTTTATTTTCAGGAATTTTCTGTTTTAAAAGACTGACCATTTCATTTTCCATTTCCAGCATCATCTCACGGGGATAATGATAAAAACCGTCGTCGTTTTCAAACGGAAACTGTACCGCAGGTGAATACGGCTCCTGTTTTTTCATTTTTTTCAGATATTCGGCTGATACACGGAATGTACCCACGCTCACATCCAACAGACTGTCAAAATCAATGCTTTCGCACACCTGCTCAAACATCTCTCTGTAAGCCTCACGCCAGTCTTTGCAGTAAATCATAGGATCAAACGCAAGGCGCACTTTCATTTTGCGTGATACCGCGAGAGCCGCGCACTCAAGCCTTGACTTTAACGCTGCTGTTCTGTGCTCAAACCTTTCAATCACCGGCTGCGGAGATAGCGTAAACGCGTAAATAACATTTTCCGCATTGTCAATTCTTGAAATAAAGGATTTATTTGCGCTTTTAGTTCGTATTTCTATTTTTAACCCGCTGTGCCTTTTTGCGAATTCAACCCATTCCTCTGCATAGCCCGCGATATTTTCAACAGCCATTAAATCAGTATCATATGACACGCACAAATAGACATCATGTTTTTCAAGTATTTTTTCAACCTGCTCAAAAAAATCTTCCAGATTTACAAATATGACGACATTTCCTGACGGATACATTCCCTTTAAATAGCAGTACTCGCAGTCAAAAACACAGTTCATCATACATGAGGTATAATAAAAATAATCATTTCCGAAACTCTGGCATACAGGAGCTCCCTCATAAATAAAATTATTTTTTTTTGCCGCGAGTATAAGCTGCTGCGCTCTGTGCTGTCCTGCCGTGTATTGACGGCTTCTGCAAAACACATCCTTGTAGTGGTCTATCTTTATTATCTCAGCTTCCGGAAATTTTTCCATAAGTTGTTTTGTTCTTGGGTGATTAATTACAGATTTTTCAACATATATATGTGAAAAAAAACTATTATAATAGCTATTATAACTGTCGTTTAAATTCTTCAAAACAGCGCTTCCCTTCTCTCTTATCAGCACAAGGCAGAATTTTTTCTCTGTACATATTTTCGGCAATTTTACGGCAGTGCGGCTTAAATTTCCACCTTTCGGCAGGCTGCGCATCCCTTCGAGATATATTGCTGCTGCCCTCAAGGCTTTCGTACCTCTCCTCCAAAATACTGTATCTTATATGCTGCTCAACAGCCGCTTTCATTGTCGCCGAACAATGCATATCGCTGCACAGCCTGTCTATCCACTCCCTGTTTCCGTCCGTATCAAGAATATCTTTATTATGCAGCTCAACAGATGCTTTTTTCAGAGTATCTGTATACTCGGTTATCATATCAATATTTTTTTCAATCAATGCCTCAAGCCTTTTTTCTGTCACGGACGATGCGTCTGCGTTATCCGAGACAACTTTTATAAAACTCATCTGATGCGGACCGAAAAAATACGCTCCGGCCTGATATACGGCGGCAGCTTCCATGTCGAAGAGAGCGTCTTTGCCCTGGCATGGCAGTTCGCCGCTTTTAATAACCTTCATTACGGTTGTAATCTGCGTCTCACGAAACGGATGGCGATACAGCATATCGGGATAAAATGTTCTCCCCGTCGCAAGCTCGGTAATCTTATTACATATATAAATTGTTCCCTCAGCCTGCTGCCCGCTGCATGCGCCTATATTTACCAGAAAGTCCAACGCTCCCTGAGTGTTTTCATATCGGGCGCATACCCCAGATACAGCCGCTGCAGCAGCTATGCTCCCTACTCCCGTAATCACAAGAACCATATCTTTTTCTGTGTCCGTAAAAACCTGAAACCTTGTATTTGAGGTGTCTTTTTTCATACCAAATCTTTCTATCAGGGCTTTCGCCTCACAGTACAGTGCCGTAGTTATAATAATCATTTCAATCTCCGTTCCTCAGCTTTTTTCGCTCAACAGGTTTTCATTTCATGTTATTATAGCAAAATATTATACTTTTTTCTTTATTTTAATAAAATTTTCCCTTGTTTAGAGTATCGAAAAAATTTATTATATAATTAAATGTTTATATATGTATTTTGAAATCAGGAGGTACTTTATGAAAAAATTAGGTTTCGGCGCAATGAGGCTTCCTCTGCAAAACCCTGATGATAAAACTTCTATTAATCAGGAGCTTTTAAATGATCTTGTCGATAAATTTATTGCAGCAGGCTTTACTTATTTTGATACCGCATACCCTTATCACGACCAGAAATCAGAGCCTGCCATGAAAGCTGCTCTCGCGGACAGATATGACCGCTCAAGTTATATTTTTGCCGACAAAATGCCGACTGTTCTTGTCAAATCAGGCGAAGAATATCCTGTTTATTTTAAGCAGCAGCTTGAGCGCACAGGAGTCGGTTATTTTGATTACTATCTCATGCACAATATGGGTAAAGACCGTTATGCTAAAACCCAGGCTTTCGGCGGTTTTGAATTTGCGGAGCGCATGAAGGAGGAAGGAAAAATTAAAAATTTCGGTTTCTCTTTTCACGATGACGCCGAAATGCTTGACCGGATTTTAACCGAACACCCTGAGGTTGATTTTGTACAGCTTCAGATTAATTATCTTGACTGGAACAACGACATTATCCAGTCCCGCAAATGCTATGAAACCGCAGTAAGCCATAATAAACCCGTTATCGTTATGGAGCCTGTAAAGGGTGGAACTCTTGCAAATCTCCCTCCTGAGGCGGAAGATTTGCTTAAAAATTTTAAACCTGACGCATCCGCGGCTTCCTATGCTCTTCGCTTTGCAGCGTCGCTTGACAATGTAATGATGGTTTTAAGCGGTATGAATACTATGGAACAGGTAATTGAAAACACAAATATTTTTAATAACTTTGAGCCTGTAAGCGAATCTGAAAAACAGCTTCTCTCCAAAGTTGTTGAAATAATTGAAAAATCTACCGAAATTCCTTGTACCTCATGCGGGTACTGCACAGAGGTCTGTCCGAAAAACATCTCTATACCGCAGCTTTTCGGACTGTACAATAACTATAAAATTAACGGGAATTTTTCGGGAATGTACCACGACAGAATTACATATAACCGAGGAAAGGCTTCCGACTGTCTGAACTGCCACCGCTGTGAGCACAACTGTCCTCAGCACATTGCAATTCCTGATTATCTTAAAAAAATAGCGGCGTTTGAGAAGTAAAAACAGGTCTGTAACAGATTTTGATATCTTGTTACAGACCTGTTTCTCATTTTGTGCCGTCAGCCATATATTCTTCCTCAGCACACTATATTTTTGACTTTGGGAAGGCAGCAAATCATAAACTGTTTTTAATTATTAACACAAAATATTATATTTCTGCTTATAAAATCTGTGCCTGTTAAAAGCCTATACAGTTTCCTTTTAATGTAGCGCCTGAAATATTATTCTTTCCGTTGATAGACGTGCAGTCCTGTATAATTGCTTTTCCGAAAGTAACCTGATATCCAAGGGCTGACGGCGTTCCCTTTAACGGCCAGTTATAATTTTTCCCCTTATTTGAATCTGCTACACATTTCTGCATTGTAACTACACCGCTCTGATTATTTCTGTCAAAACCGTTTGCATAATTTCCTTTTGCGCTGCATCCGATTAAAACATGATTCAGCGGATCAAGATGAGCAGCCACCCCGCTAGTCTTATTGTCAACTCCGCCCATTTTAAAGCCGTTGCCGTCGCCATAAATTCCGTCACAGTATCCGTTATAATTTGCCTCGCAGTTCACAATCTTTACCGCTCCGTGTGCCGCATAACAATCCCAGCCGTCATCACTGTTATACTCAGCCTTGCAGTTTTCAAAATAATTTCCCTCTCCTGAATGAAGCTTCACTGCAAATCCGTCTGCGTTTTCCCCCTTAGCATCGGCATTGTGATGAGAATAACAATTATAAAAGCTGTTGTATGCGCCTCCGTTTGAAACCTGGAAACCCGCGTCATCATTATAGCAGCAGGTTACATACTTAAATGTATTGTTTGACCCGGTTATATAAATTCCGTTATCAGAAGCATTTTTTACAGTGATATTTTCAACCGTACTTCCGTTCCCTGAAATTGTTATACCTCTGCCGGAACTTCCTGAAGTCTGTGAAAAATCTATTGTGGCATTATTTTTTCCTGAAATATTAACACCTGCCGGCAATGATACGGCCCCGGATTTTACAGTTCCGTCAATAACTATTGTCGTCCCTGATGATGCTTTTTTAACAGCATCTGAAAGCGATGTTCCGCCGTTTTTTACAATTATCTGATTTCCGCCCGAAGATACGCTGCCCGATGAACTTCCTCCTGAAGATCCGCTGCCTGAGCCATAGGAATCTACCTGGATTTTATATAAGTTAATTCCGCTGTTTGAAGAATACAGGTATACATACCCTGCCGCTCCCGAATAGCTGTATGTTCCAAGTGACGCCGTACTGCCTGCCGTAATTGTGCCAAGTTTGCTGCCGTTTGAATCAGCAACCACAAGCGTTCTTGACGAGCTTCCCGAGCTTCTGAGCACAACCTTAATTGTATCCGTACCTGAAACAGGAACTTTCACAGACCTGTAAGACGTCGTACCTGAACCTCCAAGAGCAAGCGTATGTGTATATTCCGTACCGCTCACTGTGACTTTTTCTTCTTTTACTGTCATTGTCTTTGAGCTTGTTGCAATAAGCGACAGCCCGTCCACTGTCTTAGTCGAAGAAATTGTACCTAAATTATTAAACCCCGAATTTTTAAAGTTCCAAGACTTCGACGTTGCAGCAGATGCGCTCTGCAAATCTGCCGCTGACATAACCCCGACGAACAGGCATATCAGCATCAAATATGATATTGCCCTTCTTACCTTACAATACAAAATAAATACCTCCTTAATAAATGTTATTATTTGCTAACCTTCCCAAAATGAAAATTAACATACTAACAGTTTAAAATATATAGTACTTTGGTACTCATTTTGTATGCAGAAATATGTGTAGAAACCTGTATTTTTGTAAAATTCAGGCCTAATGTGAAGTTTTTTTCACATTTCCCATGCAGGTATATTCTTTTATAAAAATCACAAGCAGCATTTTCAATATCTTTTATATTCACCCCGCTTACATTGTAAAATCTCCTCATTTGTGATTTATTTTTATAGCACAAAGACACATTCACCATGTATTTTATACACGGCAAATGTGTCCTCTTAATTATACTTTAATATTGGTTGAATTTTTAACTGTCACAAAACGGCATATATTATTAATCATACTTATAAAATCCCTCGCATGACAACTTCCCCAGTATTCCCTCATCAATATACCTTTTGAGCAGCTTTTCCATTCCTTTAAAATTATTGCGAACCGGCAAGCATACCGCCGTTTTGATCTCAGCCTTCAAGCTTTGAGTACTCTTCGTCTGTAACAGCCTCCAGCCACTCATTTGAGCAGCTCTCTCCCGGAACTTCTATCGCAATATGTGAAAACCAGCTGTCAGCTTTGGCTCCATGCCAGTGCTTAACCTCAGGCTTAATATACACAAATGAACCCTCGCTTAAGCTGACAGGCTCCTTGCCCTCCTCTACATACCAGCCCTCGCCGCATGTACAGATAAGCACCTGTCCGCCTCCGTTTGAAGCGTGATGTATATGCCAGTTATTGCGGCAGCCCGGCTCAAATGTTACATTGGCAATAAAAATCGGTGTCTTTCCGGCTTCGGTCAGCGGATTTAAGAAAGAACTTCCCACAAAGTATTTTGCAAACGCCTCGTTAGGCGCACCCAAGCCGAATTTATTTGCATTTTCAAATTCTTTTTTATCTGAATATTTCATGATAATCCTCCATTTCAAATTTTATTTTTAATATAATTTTACAGTTATTTTACTGTTTTGCCGCCTCTTCGATACATCTGAGCGCATTTAAACTGCGGGGATAACCGATATAAGGAACACACTGCGACACAACGCTTATAAGAAACTGTCTGTCGTTTCCTATTCTCATATTGCCTCCGGCATGGCTTATAAGCTGAGGCTCACACCCTCCCTGAGCGGCAATATAACAAAACGTAATCATTTCTCGCTGCTTTAAATCAAGACCATTTCTGGTATATACATCCCCGAAGCAGTTTCCTGCAAGCCAGCGGTTTATATGACCTCCCTTGTAAAATTCCTTCATTCCGTCACCGAAAATATCCACCTGTGCCTGCACGCCTTTTTCAAGACGCGTCTCCATAGTTGTTGCAGCCTGATTTGGCAGAGGCAAAGCTATACCAAGCTCCTTCATAACCTCATTTGTGACATTTAAAAAGCCTCTGACTCTTCCTATCCCCAAATAATCTATAGCCTGATATACTATTTCTTTTGCCTCCACGGGAGTAACAGCCTCACGAAGAGCCTTCTTTAAAACATCTCTGTACTCGTCAAGCCCCTGACAGCCGAGCAGCGACGCTAAAATCGCCATATATCTCGTCTTTTCGTCAAGCTTGACTCCCGGCTCATTCACAACCTCATTGTAACGGAACTCGTCAAAGCGTTCCATAAACTCGCCGTCCGTCTCATACAAATTCATAACTATACCTTCTTCCGCTTTATATATTTTATTAACTGCTGTCTCTGCATAAATTATTATATATTTTAATATTATTTATTTCTAATGCTTATATTTAATTTATATTTATGCTTAAAAGACATATTAGACTTCATGGGGATTTTCACGCACTGATTATCTTCTTATCCTGAATGTCTTAGGCGCATATTTATATGCCAGAAAAAGAGAGACAATACAATATACCGCACAGAACAAAACCATAGCCATGCCGAATATAACCGTCGGAAGCTCTACCTCTATACATATGTAGCTCACAACGTACGTCAATATCTGTACAACCTTATACGTGCTGCTCTTAATCTCCGTGTCCGCGTTGTATGGCTGAAGCAGATAGTACATAACAAGGTAATGCACTGAGAAAAATATGCTCATCGCCTCTATCGACAAAAACAGCGCAGGGTAATTCCACACATTATCAGTTCCGCCCGATATATACAGCAAAAGCGTAAGCCCTGCCGCTATGACGGAAGCCGGAAGTAAATTAATTTTTATAAGCGTCTTCAATCGTTCCTTAAAAATCCCCAATATTACTTTAGGAGTTCTGTATATTCTGTATGTAAGCATGCTGTGGTCACAGTTCATAAACATCGCCTGAGTGACCGTTGTTCCTCTGTTCATGCAGTACATAATAAACACAAAATACGGTATATACGTAAGCAAAAGTCTGTTTGTTGTCTGCTTAAATTCCGCATCCAGATATATTCCCGCAATAGCCCCGGCGAGCACGACAAGGCAAACCGCCGCCTGAAGTCTTGCGGATTTTGTGAGAATTTTTCTGTGGCGCTGCACAAAAAGCTCATGAAAATACGCAAAGCCCGATTTATTGCTCACATAATTTTTATCCAGCTCTATGCGGTTTAAGCTTGCCTTCTTCACAGCCTCCGCAGTATTCTGCTTATCTCCTCTGTATACATTTGTCTGTGTCAAAAGCTGCTTATACATTTTTCTGTAATCTTCAAAGCTGTTTATTTTTAAGAAGCCGTATATTGCAGCAGCCGCAGACAGTACAGACAAAACAGCAAAAACTGCTGGTCTTATTATTATATCCAACAGAGGAAGCGCGTAGGCAGCAAGCAGAAACAGCGCCACAAGCGCCCATAAAACTGCCGAAGGAATATTTTCGTTTTTTGCCTTTTTTGTCCTCTTAAAATCCCATATTGCATAACTGCTTACTATAATTTTTACCGAAACAACATACACCGGCATAATAAGCGCAATCCATACAGATACGCCCTCTAATATACCGAATAATAACGTAAACGGCAGAAATCCGATAAAAACCCTGATAAGCTGATAATAATAGTTTGAGAGCGTATATTTTTTCGCGTCCATATTCATAATTATAATCGCGTAATATTTATCCTTCGTGGGATTGAACATATATGTATTTAAAAGTCCTCCGCACAGGGTAAGAAAAGTAAAAATATGAATAAAAATATCAGCATTGTCCGAACTGTAAAGTATTGACGCCATGTATACCATAAGCGCCATATATATAAATTTGCCTATGAACGTGTTTACTATTTCAGTTATTATACTGATTATATTCGCAAGAGTTTTCAGCCCTGAACTTTCATACAGGCTGTCAGACAACACTTTTTTAATAAGCGGAAGCTGTTTAACAGAATAAATAATACTGTTGACTCTATATGTATTTCTTAATTTAAAGGAAATTATAAATGCCTCAGTCACACTAATCCTCCTTCAATTCCTCGATAATTTTCGCTTTAAGTTCTTCATTGCCAACGCCTTTTCTGTCAATCTCCGTGAGAACGCCCTTATTCAAGACCACAATCTCGTCGCACAAATCAAGAGCAAGCTCCATTATATGTGTAGAAAAAATAATTATATGGTTATTTTTTATTTCTTTGAGCATCTGCTTCATCTCTTCCGCCACAACTACGTCAAATGAGGTCAAAGGCTCGTCAAGCAGCAGCACATCAGGATTTGATATTATATTTACAAGCATCTGCATTTTATTTTTCATTCCGTGAGAATAGTCCTTTAACAGCTTATCTCTGTCCTCAACTTCAATTTTCATAAAATCAAAATATTCGTCCACAGATTTTAAATCAGTTATTCTTTTTCTGTTAATATCAATAAAAAACTTCAGAAATTCTCTTCCCGTCAGAAATTCCGGAACATTCGGGGTTGACAATACATATCCCAAGTCCTCTGCGCACAGCTTTCTGACGCCGCCGTCATCAATATAGAACTCTCCTCCGTCGATTTCCATGTCCTCGTTAAGACAGTTAAACAGCGTGGTTTTTCCGGCTCCGTTTCTTCCCAGAAGCCCGTATATTTTTCCGCGCTCAAATTCATAATTAATATCCCTAAGCACCTGTTTCTGTTCAAAACTCTTTTTAAGATTTTTTATAACCAGCTTCATTATTCTCCTTCCATGCCGATATCCCGGCATTTTAAATAATTTTATCTTTCCACATGCTCACCAAACTGTCTGGCTTCTTATGCTATTTTACTTTAACTTATTATATAAATCAATTATGCTGCCGCTGTCTTGGTTATTTACAAATATTGTCTTATCACCGCTTTCTATTTTAAGAATTGGAGAACAGTCATTAAATACAAACAGCATACACTTTCCGACAGATCTGCCGCTGAAATACCCTATACTATACTCGTCTGTTGAGCCGCCGTTTGTTCTTGTAAAATTATCCTCCGGCATTTCTTCCATCAGTTCGACATTTTTTATATCATCGAGAGAAATCTCACATTTATAACCGGCAGCTTTTACCTTTAAATAATTATCGTCCAGCTCTATATTAACCGTAACATTTATAAACGGTATCAGCAACACAGCAGTTATTATTATGGCTGCCGCAATAAAAACTGTTATTGCCCCTACTATAACCCTTGCTGCGGGTCTTGCGTAATTAAACGAATAATTTGTCTCACACAGACGATTTTGAACAAGGAGGTGTCTGTCGTCCGGATTGAAGTAATAGCCTGTTTTCCAGTACTCGTCATCATCGACATATACAGGCGGATTTTCATCTGCAAGAATTAGATTTTTTTCTTTTCTTAACAGCATTAACGTAATAAATATAGCTGCCGCGGAAAACATCTGTATAATTATGTAAATTATAAACCATACAAAATTTAATTCCCCGTTAATCAGCATGCCAATACCAACAAACATATATGCCATGCAGTTTAGCGCACTAAGCGAAACAAGCCCGATTCCCCAATATTTTTTTACTGCATAATTTACCGTTTGGTTAATCCGCACATCTTCGCTGTACAAGCTATCTGACCTGCGGTCAATGAATATATGAAGCAGGAAAGCTGCCAGCGATACCGCAGCAGCGGCGGCAAAATACACAGCAATTTCCCCAAAATATATTTCTCTTATCCTCCACAGAAATGGTATAAAAAGGATAACTTCAAATACCATGATAAATATATGATATTTCAGACTTACAGTTTTGCCCTGCTGAACATACGACAGCTCTGTATCGGCATAAACCCTTTTGCTGCTCTCATTAATCCAGCCGTTTTTAATTTTAATTCTGTACATTTTTCTGTGAGCGCTGTTTGTGGAGAATGTATAGCCTGCAATGTATATCACAAGCCAAAAAATCCATACAAAAACTCCCGCAGCCATATTAAACAGTATGGGTATACACACAGCTATCGCAAACAGTATATTTATATTCTGAAAATACTTATACCGCTTTCTTACCGAGGTTAAAAACGTCACAACCTCGTCGCTTTCGAGCGCACTCTTGGGAATATGAACGCCGAGTATCATTCCGTTTTTATATTCGTAAGTATCCGACATAGCATATCTGCATATCAGTACCGTAAATAAATCACTCATCAAAAATATAACAAACATTGCTATTCCCATAATACCCCTCCATTCCGAAGCGATTTATTGCGAAGGAACACGAAGAAAATTTCGCACAAAAGAAGCATCGCCTGTATTATAAATTATAATACAGACGATACTTTTTACAATATGCTATATAAACATTATATCGACACCTGCGTCCAGTTCCGCGTCAAATCGCGACTGCATAAGTTCCCTGAAGCCCTCGTTATATTCATAGCCGATAAAGTTCCTGCCGCAATTTAAGGCGGAAATCAAGGACGTTCCGCTTCCAAGAAACGGGTCCAGCACCAATTCGTTTAAATTGGTTGAGAGTTTAATAATTCGCTCAACTAATTCATTTGGATAAATGGCAGGATGAATATATTTTTTTCCTACACTTCCTGCCTTTCTGTTAATATTCCAAAATGCCCCTCCGTTAATCAACGCGTTTTTGTAATCACAAAATGAGCCTTGAACTTCTTTGTCGACAAAAAAGTTTTCACTCTTAGCAAAAACCAGAACATATTCGTGACGGTCAACAATATTTTTGTCCGACGTCGGTATACCCGATGATTTATGCCAGATAAAAATTCCTTTATAAAAAAATCCCAGCTCTCTGCAAATATCTATAAAATCCTTAGGAATTAAAATTGACTTTCCGTTCCTTGTGCGTATATTTATATTTATCCAGAGGCTTCCGTTCGCATTCAGTTTTTTATAGCACTGTCCCCAGACCTTTTTAATTCTGCAAAGATATTTCGTGTAATCCTCCTGACCTATCTGTCCCTCTTTAAAATAATCCTTTAAATTCCAGTACGGCGGTGATGTCACTGCAAGAGAAACCGAGTCATTCTCTACTCTGTCCATATCCTCCGACGTTTTAAAAACAATCTTACCGCTGACCTGTTTTTGCAAAACCTCCGGTCTATATTTATTTATATTTTCTGAAATATTTCGGCAAGTTAATTTTCCCCGGAATATTTCGTAATTTGCTCCGCAATTACTCATAGTAATTATTCTTTTTATAATATCCTCGTCCGACAAAAGAATATGCTCCGTTATATGAGCATTTCCGTCATCATTAGTCGGAATCCAGACATTTCCCGGATCCTTGCCCTTTGGATTATAATTTTTTTCTCTCTTTCCCCACTCGACATCTTTCCAGATATGTTTTTCTCTGATAGAGTCTTTATCAAACACCATTTTTTTATGATTTTTTGCAAGCCATACAACATACCTTACATTATCGGTAAAGGCAGCCTTTTGAACGTCGGTAGTCGGATAAACGATTGTATTTACATAATCATATCCTGCTTTTTCGGCCTCAAAAATCACCTCTAAAAAATCATGCACAACATTACCTTTATTGTCATATTCTGAGGAAACAACCGCAAAAAAACAGCCCTCCTCAGAAATATAATTATATTTCTGTCTCAGCAGATTAATTGTCTCCGAGTATGGCTGCATTGTTATGACTGTCTGTATCATCTGTAATTCCTTCTAATCTTTTTTCTGCAATTTTACAATAATCCTCTACTGCCTCAATCAATATCCATCTGCGCCCCAGACGCTGTGCCGCCTTTGCCGTAGTTCCGCTGCCTCCAAACGGGTCCAGTATAATATCGCCGGGATTAGACCACGACCTTATATGGTCTTCCGCGAGTTTTTCCGGAAAAATAGCAGGATGCTGATACGCGATTTTATCTTTAGTAGCAAACCCTTTTCCGTTTGCATAACGCCATATATTTGTCCTTACTCCGAATTCATTAACCGTTTTTTTGCCCTTGTTGGTCAGTGTTCCGTCTTTTTCACGGCGTGTAATCTCGGCATAGGTCGTATGATTTGCCCATTTATTGGGTTTATCTCTTAACAGATTAACTGTTTTGGGCCTGCCCTTGCTTAATACAAACATATATTCAAAAGTATTAAAATATCTGTTTGGATGAGGAGGCCCCGACCCGGCTTTTTCATATATTATAACATCATACATATTGAAGCCTATTTCCTGAAAATACAGCGCCTGCTTAAAGCTTGTCAGGCTCTTGTTTCCTTTTAAGGTTTTATCTCCAACCACCCATACGACAACTCCTCCGTTTTTCATTATACGGTACAACTCATCGGCAATTTTTTTAAAAACCTCAAAATTCCACTCTGTTTTATTTTCATAGTCCCTCAGATCATCATATGGAGGACTTGTAATTACCATATCTATACACTCTTGCGGAATTTCTTTTAAATAATCCTCAGAAGATGCATGAATTATTTTATTAATAATATTATCAATATTTAACATCTGATGCTCCATATATTCTTTTAAGCTGCAATAATATTATACTCTTCCTGTGTTATCGCTCTGTCTGCCAGCAAATATTCCAAATGATAAGAGCGCAGAAGTTTTTCATCCTTCAGCCCTCGCAGACGCTCGACAAAACTCATATTAAAACAGTTATTATCATTGAGCATTTTATACTGCTTTTCCTTGTCCTTTAAATTTAAAAAATGTATTTTTCTGTGACAGTTCGGACACAATGCGAATAAATTCAGGTAGTGGTCGGGTCCGAATGCAATGTTAAACGGAATCAGGTGATGATACTCAACATATGGCTCCCCTGACTGCGTTACAAAGGTTTCCTGCCCGCAGCACTCGCATTTCAGCAGACCGTTTTCCGTAAATCTCTGCATATAATACGCTTTAAGCATTCCCACCAGCTTCCTTTTTCTTAACCTTCCATCTGAATTGCTGACGGTCGTCTCCCTTGACAGCTCTTTTATTTTTTCCAGCAAATCTGTGACATTAGAAGCCGCATAGTCTGCCTCAATCTGAGTTCTGTCCTCATTAACTTCAATATATCTGATAAAATCCTTTGACTTTAATGCGCTTATTGCCTTAAATACCTCACGTTTTATCAAGCCGTCATTTTTTATTCCTATTGACTTATACAGCTCTCTGAAATTTTCTGCGCAATAATCGCAGATTTCATCTGTTTCATTTTTTTGTGCAGCTTCAATACTGTAAACCTTTTTATTTATAGCTGCTATCAGTACCGAAACTGTGGTTAAAATAAACTTATCAATATGAATATTATAAAGGTCCCAATTTATTTTAATTTTAGGGTTATACTGCCTTTTCTCTCCATTATATGCCCAAATATATCTTTCCCTTAAGTCGGCTTCGCACTCTCTGAACAGCTCTCCGTATTTTTGTATTTTGTAATCGTCTAATATCCCGTAAATATCATATACCATAGACAATTCCGGATAATTATTACAAATAACCTTGTTATCCGTAAACGCTAATATATTTAACGGATTTGTTCCTTTATCAAATGGCAAATCTCCTCTGAGCCCCAGAGTATATTTTAAAAGCTCTTTTCTTCCGTCCTCATCTTTATTGTCCCTGTCTCTCTTAAACGATGCTATGATTTTTTCAATATCGCTGATATTATCTGATAAATCAGCTTCGCTCTGCTCCCATTCAGCTTCCTTAAAGCAGCGCTTTTTTCTTGAAACAATGAATTTATATTGAGGTATAGACAGCTCGCCGTTCCTTAAAATATACCCTACAATATCAGTATACGGCGTATAGCCTATCATAAATTTTTCAGGATTAATATCAGCGCCGTTTATGTCGTTAATAACTGCCGTAGGAGGCTGTGAAATCATTTTTATTTTCTGATGTTCCCATAACGCAAGAAATTCTATTGAATTTGCATTTAACGCACTCTCCCCTACCGGCGTCAAACTGCTGAATTCCATATTTTGAGCGCCCGACGACTTTGAGTGAAAATACCCGTAATAAAACAGTATCTGTCTCTCATTTCTTATAAATGCTGCCATATCGTTCTCAATTCCGTTATATTTCGGACTTTCTTTCGGAAACCGGGACGCTATCCGTTCAACCTCGGCGAAACTCAGCTTCTCCCCTGAACCTGCTCTTTTTTCCGCTTCTCTGACAGCCTCATCGGATAGAATATATTTAACCGAATTATCCTTTACAGCTCCCAAACGATTGCACTCCTCAGCCACAACAGTCACAGCAGCCCTGTAAATTATATCTCTCATTGCTTCCTCGGAATATACAAAATCTTTCGCCTTGATAGCGTTTTTCATTATTTTTTTAATTCCCTTTTGGCCGCCTGAATCCATCAGCATTGAAAAATAAAACTTTTTGGCATTTTGAAAATATTTATTCTTTTCCTCCTGTGTATTAAAATCATTTTTCCCCGCAAAAGCTGAAAATGTGATGAAATCATCAGATTTAAAATTAATGGCAGAGTCAGCCGGATAAAAAAATTCCTCCGCCAAACCACGTACCTCCGCAGACAGCGTCGAAATATATTTATCAAACGAATTTATTACATTATTTATATACTCTCGCGTCTCAATTTCTCTTGACAGAAAAACATAATAATAAAGCACAAGGAATTTCTTTGTATACCACAGCGTACCGCTGGTCTGAATTTTCGTCAATTCCATTGATTTTGTCAAAGCATAATTCCCCGGAAGCAGGGAATTTATAAAATCCTGACAATTCATCTGTATCCACCTCGTACATCTGACTAAAGCTTAATCTTTAATTCGGTTTTTTGCACTTACAGTAGTATAGCAAAAACGGGCGAAAAACTCAATAATACCTGTATTTCTATGGATTGAAATATGTTTTATATCGGTGAAGGCTTTATATCCAAATCAGATATTTCCCAACTGTTGGTAAGATGCAAAAAACCCCTTGAAAGTACTGGACTTTCAAGGGGTTTGCATAATATCTTATTCTGTTTGAAATTATCTCTTTGAGAACTTCAAACCGCATAAAATAAGGATTTATAAGGCTTTTGTGTGCTACAAGTGTGTTACGAAAGAACATTTTACACCATACAAAGCAACCTATAAACACGCTCTTTTTTGAGGAATACATTGTGACAATTCCCTCATTCTTCTCTCATATTCTTCTTGTATCTCTGCTTTTCGTATAGCAATAAATTCAACCCTTGAAGTAAAGTTATGCTGATTAAAACTATTAAACCCTGTTTTATACATTCCGCTTTCTACAACTTCAAACTTTTCTAATAATCTACGCTTTGCCTTGCCTATCCTCAATTTGCGTAAAGCACTATGTTCAATCTCTCTTGCTCTTTGCATACTGATATTGTTTTTTATTCCAATATCCCGGTATGTCATATCCTGCTTGTATCTATCAGCAATCACTTTGTTTTCTATATCGCTTGTGTACCGTTCTACAATGCCCCATAATTCATTTTTGCTATGCTCTGCATATATTTTATCTATCGTTTCATTTTCAAGGTCAAAATCGCTTTGTACATTGTCGCATAATGTAATATCTGCATCTTCATTCAATGGTGCATCTAAACTTGATACACTTTGTGAATACTGCTTTAATTCCTCAACCTCTGATACAGTTATCATCATACAATCTGCAATTTCTTTATCTGTAGGTACTCTTGATTGCTCTTGTAACAATCTTTCAACGGTTTTCTTGTAACGTGATATTTTCTGCCTTGTATGATTTGGTATTCTAACAACTGAACCGCAATTCTCTATATACCGCATTACTGCCTGTTTTATCCAATATCCGGCATACGTCATAAACAATACATTCTCTGATGTTTCATAATGCTGTACAGCTTCCCACAATCCAAAATATGCTTCCTGCAATAAGTCCTCAATGCTCTCATAAGCTGTATATGGCTTTAATATACGCTTAATCAATGGCATATTCTTTTCATACAACCATTGCATATTATCCGTTACAGAATAACCGTTGCGAATTTTCTCAACTATCTGCTCATTCGTCATTGAATTACACCTACCTTTTTGCTATAATCAAGATAGATGCAGAACATTAAAGGGAAGTCAGACCGGCAATAACTGGCTTCTCTTTTTTATTATATTACCATTATGGCAGCAGGACAAAGCCTTTTTATTTTTTGGCGGATATTTACGGTACTTGATAGGGCGATGTAGCAAATCCTATATAGACCCCTGGGGGCATAATAATAGGCAGAGTGTTTATACCCTGCCTACTCAATTATTATTCTGCTTTCATTTCTCTTTTGTATTTATAATAAGTATTTCTTGCAAGTCCTAACATACGCATACAATCCGCATCTGTGAGTTGTCCGTCAAAGTCTTTGCTATACTTCTGTATCTGTTTCTTTGCTTCAATAGACTTCTTTGTTGTAAGTTTTGCACCTTGCTTTTGTCCTATCTGCTTACCATTCAATCTTGCTGTAGCAATACCCTCTTTTGTTCTTTGGTGTAAATCCTCAACCTCTTTCTCTGATTGCTCAAACGCTATTCTTATTTGCTCTTTAGCAAGTGCCATAAGGTATTTATTTACTCCCTCAAGAATATAATCAACATTTGTTCCAGTCATTGATACGTTATTCTGTAACGCTTTCTTGTATGTAGCTGTATTGATATGCGGCTCTTTAAGGAATACAAGTTCAATGCCTTTGTTGTATAATTCCTCATATAAAGCAAAGCCCTCATCTGCATTTCTGCTCATACGTGATACACTATCAAATACAATAGTATCTCCTGCCTTTGCTTTCT
>CASFUI010000202.1 GCA_949297565.1 uncultured Eubacteriales bacterium | reverse complement strand
GGTCAGCCCCTCCATACCGTACACAATCTTTAAATCCATATCGGCAGTCATAAGCTTGAGCTGCTTCGCGCCCTCCTCGCTCCCGACACTTACAAGCTCCGGCTTAAATTCTCTTACCTGGCGCGCAAGCTGTTCAACCCGTGTTCCCGCTGCCAGAGCCACAACCTTTAAATCATTATTTTTTCTTATAACATCGAGCGTCTGTGTTCCGATAGAACCTGTCGAGCCCAGTAAAGATACACTTCTCAATTTTCTTTCCTCACATTATCTGGTTAATAATATACACCGCCCAGTATACAGCCGGTGCTGTAAATATTACACTGTCAAATCTGTCCATAATTCCGCCGTGTCCCGGAATAAGTTTTCCATAATCCTTAATATTATAATTCCTCTTAATGGCAGATGCCGCCAAATCCCCTATGATAGATAAAAGAGCTCCGATGAAGCTCGCCACTCCGAAGGTCAGCACCGGATTAACAGCAAACTCCGACATTCTGCTCCCGACGATACCTCCGTAAATCATTCCTAGAACCGTGGCTCCCACAACGCCTCCAATCATGCCCTCAAACGACTTTTTAGGCGACAGCTTCGGCGTCATCTTATGCTTTCCAAACAGCACCCCCGTAAAATAAGCAAATGTATCATTTCCCCAAGACGACACAAACACAAGCCATATAATAAAAATCCCGTCTGAAAGAACACGCACTTTATATATATATGAAAGCATCACGGCAACATAGAATATTCCTGTAAAAGCAAGCATCGCATCTGCCGCGCAATGCTTTGGAAAAGAAACCACATACACTGTCATAATTGCCATAAGCGCGGCGACAAATACAAGTATGTCAAGCTGTTCCATGTCCGTTAAAATACATACATAATATGATAAAGCCGCAATATATCCGCACAGTCCAACAACGCTTTTTTGTATTCCCGCCGCTCTGTACAGTTCAAACATTCCTATCAGTGAAATTGCGGCACAGAGAAGATACAGATACCAGCCTCCCGTAATAAGAGCCGAGCCTGCAATTATTACCAGCACAATCCCGCTTATAATTCTTGTTTTCACTTATTTTCCTCCTTAACACCGCCGAATCTGCGCTCGCGTCTGTTATACTTCTCAAATGCCTTAATCAGCTCATCCCTGTTAAAATCCGGCCACAGAGTATCCGTAAAATAAAATTCAGTATATGCAAGCTGCCACGGAAGATAGTTTGACAACCGCTCCTCTCCGCTTGTGCGTATAAGCAAATCAGGATCGGGAAGCTCCCATGTATCTAAACAGTCTGATATGGTCTGCTCTGTAATGTCCTCCGCTCTCATTTCTCCCTGTTCTACTTTCCTGGCAATTTTTTTAACAGCTCTGGTAATCTCATCTCTGCCGCCGTAATTAATGGCAATTGTAAAATTAAGCCCTGTATTATTTTTAGTTTTTTCTTCAAGATTATTAATACTCTCAACTATATCAGGACTCAGCTCTTCCCTTCTCCCTATAACGCGGCAGCGCACGTTATTTTTCATAGATTTTTTCACACAGTCCTTCAGATACCAGCGCAATATGCCCATGAGCGTGGAAACCTCCTCCTGAGATCTTTTCCAGTTTTCAGTTGAAAACGCATACACAGTAAAATATTTTACGCCTGTCTTATCGACTATATCCAGCATATCCTCGACAACCTGGCTTCCAACCTTATGTCCGTATGTCCTCGGCATGTGGCGTTTCTTTGCCCATCTTCCGTTACCGTCGAGAATTACGGCAACATGCGCCGGGATTTTAAGTCCCAGCTCCTCGTTAAAATTATCCATGAACTCCTCCTGTCTGCATATTTACACGAAATCCGTAGAAGTCGGCGGCCTGTAAAGATACGACCGCCGAAATCCTACGGATTCATATGTTTAAACGGTAAGGATTTCTTTTGTTTTGTCCTCTATCGCCGTGTCGATAGCAGCAATATATTTGTCTGTGAGCTTCTGAACATCATCCTCAGCCCGCTTAAGCTCATCGTCTGAAATCTCGCCCGCCTTATTCTGTTTCTTGAAAATATCATTTGCGTCGCGTCGTATATTTCTGACAGCTACCTTTGCGTTATCGCCCTTCTTCTTTACATCCTTTGCAAGCTCCTTACGTCTGTCCTCTGTAAGTTCAGGAAATACAAGGCGGATAACCTTTCCGTCGTTATTCGGGGTAATCCCCAAATCTGACGTCAAAATTGCCTTCTCAATATCTTTTATCAAACTGCTCTCCCACGGCTGAATCTGTATCATTCTTGCCTCTGGCACGGAAATATTGGCAACCTGCTGAAGCGATGTAGGAGTTCCGTAATAATCAACCTTAATCTTGTCAAGAATATGCGGATTAGCTCTTCCCGCACGTATAGTCGAATACTCTTCCTTAAGCGCGTCAACCGACTTAATCATTTTGCTCTCAAACTCTTTTATATCACTCATCGTCTCATCTCCATATCCTTTATTTATACTGTAACTATAGTACCGCTGAACTTATCAGACAACGCATTTAAAATGCTGTCTTTCTCGTTAAGTCCGAAAATCATAAGCGGCATTTTATTTTCCATACACATAACAGATGCTGTCATATCTATTACGCCCAGCTTTCTGTCAACAACCTCCTGTATAGAAAGCTTATCGTACTTCTTAGCTTCCGGATTAATCTTAGGATCGCTGTCATACACGCCGTCAATATTCTTTGCCAGCAGGATTGCGTCAGCATCAAGCTCAATAGCTCGAAGTACAATTCCTGTATCTGTTGAAAAATACGGATGACCTGTTCCTCCCGCAAAAAATACAACCATACCTTTTTCAAAATACTTATTCGCACGGTCTTTTGAAAATAACTTTGTCATGCTTCCGCACTCAAAAGGCGTCAGAATATTAGTATTAATTCCACATGAACGGAATATCTCCGAAACATATATACAGTTCATAACTGTTGCAAGCATACCAATCTGGTCGGCCTTCGTCCTGTCAATATTATCATTTGAACGTCCCCGCCAATAATTGCCTCCTCCGATTACAACACCGACATCAATACCCTTTTTAAGAATTTCCTTAACCTGTCTTGCAATGTCCTCAATCAGGAGATCGTCATATCCTGATTTACTGCTTCCCGAAAGCGCCTCGCCGCTTAATTTAAGTATAACTCTTTTTAACTCTTTCATAACGCACCTCAGTATAATTGCCTCTTAGCTTTTGTGCCGAATATTGTTTTACAGCTCCTGACTCCTTCGGTCACAATTTCAATTAATTATAACACAACATGTCGAATATTAGAAGAGGCATACTGCAAAAAAAATTTCCCGGAGCACCTGTAAATACAGATTGCACCGGGAATTACAAAATCACAAATTACTTTAACTGTGCCGCTACCTCTGCTGCAAAATCTTCATTCTTCTTTTCGATACCCTCACCTGTCTCAAAACGAACAAAGCTCTTTATCTTAATGTTGGCACCATTAGCCTTGGCAACCTCTGAAACGTAAGCTGAAACAGACTGCTTTCCGTCCTCTGCCTTTACGTAAACCTGGTCTAAAAGACAAACCTCTTTTAACTCCTTATTAATACGTCCCTTAACCATGCCCTCGATAATCTTATCGTTTGCGTCAGGCTTCTCATTCTTTGCTGCGGCTGTAAGAATCTCTGTCTCCTTCTCAATGTACTCAGCATCAACCTCTTCTCTGCTTGTATACATAGGCTTCAAAGCTGCCGCCTGCATTGCAACATTCTTAGCCATCTCCTCGATTGCAGGATTTACAACATCTGTCTCAACATCCACAAGAACGCCAATCTTTCCGCCCATATGAGTGTAAGAAGCGATAAATCCGTTCTCTGCATGAATCTGAGCAAATCTTCTTATTTTTAAGTTCTCACCGATTACAGCAATCTGGCTTGAAAGCTCATCCGCAACTGTCTTTGAAGGCTCTTTTGCCCATGGCTCAGCCAAAAATGCATCAATATCAGATGCCTTTGTTGTGAGTGCCTGTGCCGCAACCGCATCAACATATGCGTTGAAATCTGCATTCTTTGCAACGAAGTCTGTCTCAGAGTTTACCTCTACAATTACTGCATCCTTGCCTTCAACAAGAGTCTTTACAATACCCTCTGCTGCAATTCTGCCTGCCTTCTTTGCTGCCTTAGCCATACCGTTCTCTCTGAGATACTCTACAGCCTTGTCCATATCACCGTCTGTAGCTGAAAGTGCCTTCTTGCAATCCATCATTCCGGCGCCTGTCATCTCTCTCAATTCTTTTACCATTCCTGCTGTAACTGCTGCCATTTTGTTTCATTCCTCCGTTTTATTATTTTAATAATCTTTCAAAAAAATGCTTCAACCTGTAACTGTCAGGCTGAAGCACTTTCAACTTCAGTTTAAATTAAACATATTTATATCAAGAAAAAGCAAAAGCTTCTG
>CASFUI010000201.1 GCA_949297565.1 uncultured Eubacteriales bacterium | reverse complement strand
GCGAGCGACGTCGGCTTAAGCCTCTGCCCCTTGCAGGCGGCGCACGGTGTAATGCGCATAAACTCCTCATACTGCTGCTTTGAAAGCTCCGACGCGGTCTCACGGTAGCGCTTTGATACATTTTTGAGCAGTCCCTCAAACACAATATCATACACTCCCTCGCCGCGCTGTCCGCGGTAGCGCACCTTCACCGAATGTCCCTTTGTTCCGTTAATAATTATATCTTTAATTTCATCGGGATAATCCTTAAACGGAGTTGACAGACTGAAATTGTACTCCTCTGCAAGCGCTTTCATAACCGCTCTCGTAAAGCTTCCCTCATCCGTTACCGACTGCCAGCCCATAACGACAATTGCGCCCTCGTCAATGCTTAAACGCTCGTCAGGTATCATAAGTTCCGCGTCAAATTCCATTTTATAACCCAGTCCGAAGCACTCCGGGCAGGCTCCGAAAGGATTGTTGAACGAAAAACTTCTCGGCTCTATCTCTTCGATACTGATTTCGCAGTCGGGGCATGCGAAGCTCTGGCTGAAATTCATCGGCTTTCCGCCAATCACATCAACCGTCATAATACCGTCCGCCAGCTTAAGCGTTGTCTCTATAGAATCAGTAAGTCTCTTTTCAATACCCTCCCGCACCGAAAGCCTGTCAACAACAATCTCAATATTGTGCTTTTTATTTTTCTCAAGCTTAATCTCATCTGTAAGCTCATACATATCTCCGTCAACCATAACACGGACATATCCGCTCTTTTTAGCCTGCTCAAAAAGCTTGACGTGCTCGCCCTTTCTGCCGCGCACAACAGGCGCAAGAAGCTGAATTTTCGTGCGCTCGGGCAACGCCATAATCACATCAACCATCTGGTCAACGGTCTGCTTTTTAATCTCCTTGCCGCATTTCGGACAGTGCGGAATACCGACACGCGCGTACAGCAGACGAAAATAGTCATATATCTCAGTCACAGTGCCGACTGTTGAACGCGGATTGCGATTGGTAGACTTCTGGTCTATCGAAATAGCCGGAGAAAGCCCCTCGATGCTCTCCACGTCAGGCTTCTCCATCTGTCCCAGAAACTGTCTTGCATACGATGAAAGCGACTCCATGTATCTTCTCTGTCCCTCGGCATATATCGTATCAAAGGCGAGCGAAGACTTTCCCGAACCGGAAAGTCCTGTGAGCACAACAAGCTCATTTCTCGGAATATCCACCGAAATATTCTTCAGATTGTGCTCATTCGCCCCCTTAATTCTTATAAATTGTCTGTAATTTCCTTTTTCCATTTTATCTCCATTCCACTCAATTCGTCTCGTATAAATATTTATTCAGCTCAATCATTCTGTCACGAAGCTGTGCCGCCTCCTCAAAGTTCAGCTCTGCAGCAGCCTTGTGCATATTCTTTTCAATCTGTTTCTTTACCTTCTCGAGCTCCTTGCGGCTCATAGACTCATAATCCTTTTCCAGTGAAGACACAGCTCCTCCGGTGCCCTCGGCAACCTTTGATATGCTGATTAAATCCCTGACAGCCTTCTGAATCGTCTGAGGCGTAATTCCATGCTCCTCGTTATACTCCTGCTGGATTTTGCGCCTTCTCTCGGTCTCGGAAATCGCCTTATCCATCGCCTCAGTTATCTTATCGGCATACATAATTACATGGCCGCTGCTGTTTCTTGCAGCCCTGCCGATTGTCTGTATAAGCGAGGTCTCAGTACGCAGAAATCCCTCCTTGTCCGCATCCAGTATAGCCACAAGAGTAATCTCCGGAATATCAAGTCCCTCTCTTAAAAGATTTATTCCTACCAGAACATCAAATGCATCCATTCTCATATCACGGATTATCTTCTGACGCTCCAGCGTATCAATATCTGCATGGAGATACTTGACGCGTATTCCTATTTCCTTCAGGTAATCCGTCAAATCCTCCGCCATTCTCTTTGTGAGAGTTGTCACAAGAACTTTATTGTGTTTCTCAGTCTCTTTATTTATCTCTGAAATAAGGTCGTCAATCTGCCCCTCAATCGGGCGCACAAAAATCTCGGGGTCCAAAAGACCTGTCGGACGTATAATCTGCTCCGCTCTCAGCAGCTCATGCTCCTGCTCGTAGACAGACGGTGTCGCCGACACAAACAGCATCTGGGATATTTTATTTTCAAACTCGGTAAAATTAAGCGGTCTGTTATCCTTGGCGGACGGCAGACGAAAACCGTAATCTACCAGAGTTGTCTTTCTCGACTGGTCGCCCGCGTACATTCCTCTTATCTGAGGAATTGTAATATGTGACTCGTCAACGATAATCAGAAAGTCGTCCGGAAAATAATCCATAAGCGTGTACGGCGGCACGCCGGCAGGAAGTCCCGCAAGATGCCTCGAATAATTCTCAATCCCCGAACAGAAGCCTGTCTCCTGCATCATCTCTATATCAAAATTGGTGCGCTCCTCTATTCTCTGCGCCTCAAGCAGCTTGTCCTCGCTCTTAAAATACGCTATGCGCTCCTTAAGCTCCGCTTTTATGCTCTCAATCGCAGCCTCCATTTTTTCCTTCTCGACTACATAGTGAGAAGCTGGAAATATCGCCACGTGCTCAAGGACACTCTTGACCTCCCCGGTAAGCGAATCTATCTCTGAAATTCTGTCAACCTCGTCGCCGAAAAACTCTATTCTCACAGCATCACCGCTCGACGCCGCCGGATAAATCTCCACAACGTCACCCCGCACACGGAACGTACCTCGCTTGAAATCCTGGTCTCCGCGCGTATACTGTATATCAATCAGCTTGCGTATCACATCATCCCTGTCCTTCTCCATCCCGGGACGAAGCGAAATAAACAACTGCTTATAAGCTATCTGAGCACCCAATCCGTAAATACATGAAACAGACGCGACAATAATCACATCATTTCGCTCAGACAGCGCAGCCGTCGCCGAATGTCTCAGCTTATCAATCTCGTCATTGATAGAAGAATCCTTTGCAATGTAAGTATCGCTCTGAGGAACATACGCCTCAGGCTGATAGTAATCATAATAGGAGACAAAGTATTCCACCGCGTTTTCCGGAAAAAACTCCTTCATTTCACTGTAAAGCTGCGCAGCCAGTGTCTTATTATGCGATATAATAAGCGTCGGCTTCTGCACCCTCTCTATTATGTTCGCCATAGTAAAAGTCTTTCCCGAGCCCGTTACACCGACAAGCGTCTCGAACTG
>CASFUI010000200.1 GCA_949297565.1 uncultured Eubacteriales bacterium | reverse complement strand
TGATGTCGAATCTGAGAGCTGGTCTTTAATCAGGTCGGTAATCATGCTGGAAGGCATGTTTGTGTACATTACCTCTGTTGCGGCTTCAAGCACCGAAGCGTAATTCGTGAGAATAGCAGGAGAGGTCGCCTTATCAATCATAGCGGCAATAGCTGCCTGCTGGTTTTTGCCTCTCTGGAAATCGCCTGTCGAAAATGCTTCCCTCTCTCGTACAAAGGCAAGCGTCATGTCTCCGTCACATTCGTTAGGACCGACAACAAAGTGATACCTTGCAGGAGCGGCGTCATAACCGTTTGTAAATTCCACTGTAGAATTAATTGTTATACCGCCGAGTGCATCTACAATCTTGACGCATCCGTCAAAATTGACCTTTATAAAATAATCAGCAGTGACTCCGTAGAGGTCGGCAAGAGCGTCAATAGAATACTGAATACCGGCATTTCCTGCGTGTGTGAGCTTATCCAGACCTGTATTGCCTCTCGCGTCGCTTATTTTAATGTAATAATCTCTAGGCGTCGATATTAAAAGCACCTGTCTTGTTTCAGGATTGACTACAGCAAGTATATTGACATCGCTTCTGCCGACGTCTGAAATTGCACCGTAGCCGTCGTTGCCTGAAATGTATAAAATGAATGGCTCTCCGCTTGATTTCTTTGTACCGCTCTGAACGGTTGTAGTGGAGGTTATCTTTATCTGTTCAATAACTCTGGTCTGTGACGAAAAGGTCTCATCCTCCTCAGATATAGAGGAACGCATTGCTTCAGTCATAAGCATTGCTTTTATTTCTCCGGAATACAGAGCATCTGTCAAATCATTCCAGTTTGAATATTTTGATGTGTTTAAAGTTGTCTTATATTTATTATTTATCTCTTCTATTGCCTTGTTGGATAAATCATTTTCTATTGTACTGTTGTAGCCATAGATGTACGAGAGCGTATCGCTGACGCTCTGAGCGCTGTCGTCCGACAGAACAATTACATCGACAACATCTGTCTGGATTTTTACATTAGTAATATTTCCGAATGCCCAGTTTACTTTTGAGCCTACAAGATAACCGAAAACAAGAACTGCCGACATGAGAACTGACAGAATTTTTCCGAAGTAATGCGCTCTTGTGAACTGAGAAGTAAAATTATACAGAAGTATTAAAATCAGAACTATAAGCATCATAATTAAATATTTTGTGGGAAGAATGTTAAGCTTGAAAATCTCAAACAGAAAAAGTCCTGAGATGACAAGCTGCAAAAAAACTAAAAGCAGACCTATTACAGCAGCTATACCGCGTTTTTTTCTGCGTTTCTCTTTTTTGTTCAATGAGGAACTTTTCTTAAATATATATTTCATGTCTTTATTGGTCTTTGTAAAAAAGTTTGACATAACTATCCCCTTTATCAGTTTTAAAGTATAATATATTGTAAATGCCTTCTAAAAAATAACAGCTTTATAAGTCAGATAATTAAAGAAAGCATGGACATTTTTTAATTATACAACAAAAATTGTAAATAACAATAATAAAAAGAAGAAATTTTATATAAAATGTAACAGTTCATCCATAAGCTGTATGACAAGCAAATCATGCTTGCATGAAGTTGCTTGTTGTGCAGCTTATGAGCTGAGCGCCCAATTATGAGCAAAGTTAGCTGCAAAGCAGCGGGAAAGCGCCGTAGGCGCGGCTTTGCGAATGCGCGGCTTTGCGAATGCGCGGGCTGAACTGTTACTATAAAATACAAATAATGGAAGTGCTTAATAATTTTAAGTGAAAAAAGTTACAAAACATTATTTGGTAACGAAAATAATTAATATTATTAAAAAAACAACAGAAAATTAAGCGGAATACACAAAAAACTTGCATAAATTAATTCAGTTTAATATAATAGCATTATAAATTATTCCGCTACGGCGTTAAAAAAGGAGTACAAATAATTATGGGTTATGTTGATGAAGTCTTAGAGATAGTTTCTAAGAAAAATGCAGACCAGCCTGAGTTTTTACAGGCGGTAAATGAAGTTCTTGAGTCACTCAGACCGGTTGTTGACGCTAATGAAGAGCTTTACAGAAAGAATGCGATTCTTGAAAGAATCACAGAGCCTGACAGAGTTCTTATGTTCCGTGTACCGTGGGTTGACGACAAGGGACAGGTTCAGGTAAACAGAGGTTTCCGCGTACAGTTCAATAATTCTATCGGACCATACAAGGGCGGTTTGCGTTTACATCCTTCAGTAAACTTAAGTATCATCAAGTTCTTAGGTTTTGAGCAGGTATTTAAGAACTCTCTTACAAGCCTTCCTATCGGCGGCGGCAAGGGCGGCTCTGATTTCGACCCTAAGGGCAAATCAGACAGAGAGATTATGGCATTCTGCCAGAGCTTTATGACAGAGCTTTACAAGTATATCGGAGCTGATGTTGATGTACCGGCAGGCGACATCGGAACAGGCGCAAGAGAAATCGGTTACATGTTCGGCCAGTACAAGAGAATAAGAGGCACATTCGAGGGTGTTCTCACCGGCAAGGGACTTACATACGGCGGCTCGCTTGCAAGAACAGAGGCAACAGGCTATGGTCTTTTATACATCACAGAGGAGCTTATGAAGTGCCACGGCGAATCTATGGAAGGCAAGACAGTTGTTGTTTCAGGTGCAGGTAACGTTGCTATTTACGCAATCCAGAAGGCTCAGCAGATGGGCGCAAAGGTTGTTACATGTTCTGATTCTACAGGCTGGATTTATGATTCAGAGGGTATTGATGTTGAGCTTCTTAAGGAAATCAAGGAAGTTAAGAGAGCAAGACTTACAGAGTATGCAGCTGCAAGAAAGAGCGCTGAATACCATGAGGGACGCGGAGTATGGCAGGTTAAGTGCGACATCGCTCTTCCATGCGCTACACAGAACGAGCTTGATGTTGAGGACGCAAAGCAGCTTGTCGCTAACGGCTGCAAGGCTGTATGCGAGGGCGCTAACATGCCTACAACTCTTGAGGCTACAAAGTATCTCCAGGACAACGGAGTTTGGTTTATCTGCGGTAAGGCAGCTAATGCCGGCGGCGTAGCAACTTCAGCTCTTGAGATGAGCCAGAACAGCGAGAGACTCAGCTGGACATTTGAAGAGGTTGACTCTAAGTTAAAGAATATCATGGTAAATATCTATCATAATATTGATGACGCTGCAAAGAGATACAACATGGAAGGCAACTATGTGGCAGGCGCTAACATTGCAGGCTTTGAAAAGGTTGTAAATGCAATGCTTGCTCAGGGTGTATGCTAATCTCTGATTAACAGCTAATCCCCGGATTTAATATTTAAAATTATTTATACAAGCCCTGTAAGCTTAAGCTGTTTTGGCAGCACAAGTTTACGGGGCTTTTTGTTTTCTTTTGCTGTCATCGGTGATATAATAGCGTCATCATAGCTGTACGGAGGTTTGTGCGAATGCCTAATATATTTGACGGTGTAAGGAAAATGTCGGACGATGAAATCAGGCTTGAGATTGCACTTTTTACACAAACAAATCTATTAAATGCCGCGAGAGAGACAGGCAACAGGGTTGTAAACGGTATCGCAGGTTTAGCCAATTCGCTGTTTCAGTCTTTTGGCAGCACGCGTCCACTGGATTATCAGGCAGTAAGGGTGCCGGATATGGTTAATGAGCAGGCAGACCAGCTTGCAGGGCTTTCCCGAACGGAGCTTGTTTTGCGCTTAAAGCGGCTTATTGCCTCAAAATGCGGTGTGCCTGAGGAAGAGTCGGGGATAACAGGAGATGACAGATTGTCGTATCTGGCTGTAAATGAGGCGGCAAAATTGTATAATATTGCAAAATATGCCACTCCGGCTAATAAAATTGAACAGGTGTGCATACATTATAATAAGGCGTTTCTTGTATCTTTGCATCAGTGTATTGTCAGGCAAAGGGAGGATGAGATACAGGAATTTGACAGAAAACTCCAGAAAAGAATAGACGAAATATCTATCGAGGACAAGAGGGAGCTTCATAAAAGGCTGATGCCGAAGGAATTTTCGGGCAGGGGAATAGGCAGAATATTGAGACTTGAGCGGGGGACAAAGTATCTTGAGCAGACAATAATAATACTCGGAGTACATACGTTTGATGAGGCGTCAGTGCATGTCGCGGCAGCAGTGGGAGCAATTAAAAACATGAAGCGCATCTCTCAGTCGCTCATGGCTCAGCTTGTATGGAAATGTGCCGCAAGCTACGGCGGAAGTTTTAGGGTTAATGTTTCTTCGCTGCCGTCATATACGGCTGACGGTACTGAGGATGAACAGAAAAAGGATGATGATGAATTCAGGGAACTCTTAAGCAGCACGGCTGCTCTCCGGGCTCGCATTACCGGCTGTGAAAAGCTTATGGACAGGGTTGACGAGCAGGTGTCAAAGACCGGTGAAAAGCTTCACGGGGAGAGGGAGAGACTTGTAAATGCAAGGGAGGCGTTTGACAGGCTCGCTTCACAGAAGGATGAGTATTCAAACAGACTGCACACGGAAAACGAGACTAAGAATTATTATTCAAGGGTAAATGAAGCCAGCCGACGTCTCGAGCAGCTGGAAACGTCCGTTGACAGACTTGAAAAAAAGCTTGGAGAGCTGGATACACAGAGCGGAGATTGTGAGACGGAGTTAAAGGCAGTGAGAACGGAGCTTGAGGCAGCGGAGGTAAAGTCTGACGAAAAGCTCAGTGAGCTGTCAGAAAAGCTTATGAATAAGTGGACAGCATTTTTCTTCAGATTTACATTTGACAGAGGGGTGTTTGAGCAGGCTGTCTTAGAGCTTGATTTGGGTGAGAGGCTTACGGTGGAGGAGATGCTTAAAGAACTTCATGAAAGTTCTGATGAGGGAGCGTTTGATACGTCACTGTCGTCCGGAGAGATAATATGCGGACTCTTAAACAAAAAAAATGCTGTGATTTTTCATGAGAAAAGAAAGATTACAAAAATAATTAAGCAGGGATGATAAATTACTACAATGACAGATAATATTAATTTAGTGCGGTCAGAAAGCACAGAAAAACAGTATAATGAAGCTGTGGCGTACATTGACGCGGCAGGTCAGTTTTTGCCGGGAACGGGCGTATCGAGGGCAGAGAAAATGCTGGAGCTTCTGGAACATCCGGAGAGCGGATTGAAGATTATACATGTTGCCGGAAGCAACGGAAAAGGCTCTG
>CASFUI010000199.1 GCA_949297565.1 uncultured Eubacteriales bacterium | reverse complement strand
TCTTTGGGAATGCCACAATTAATGTTGACATTAACTTTCCTCCAAATCAGAATTTAGCAAGATACTCGTCGATTTCCCATTGTGAAACTCTCGTGCGGTATGCCTCCCACTCCTTAAGCTTCGCCTGCGTGTACTTTTCAACAATATGCGCTCCAAGAACATCGCACACAAATTTATCATCATTCATGCACTTTACCGCCTCATAAAGATTTTCAGGGAGTGTCTCTATACCTGCCGCCTTCCGCTGCTCATCCGTCATGTCAAATATATTGCAGTCTACGCTCGCAGGCACCGAAAGCTTTCGTTTTATTCCGTCAAGTCCTGCTGCCAGGCACAGAGCCAGTACAAGATAAGGATTGGCAGACGGGTCGGGATTTCTCAGCTCAACCCTTGTTCCCTGCCCCCTGGTTGACGGAATTCTTATAAGCGGACTTCTGTTTGTCACAGACCACGCTATATATACAGGCGCCTCATATCCCGGCACCAGCCTCTTATATGAGTTTACAAGCGGATTTGTGATTGCAGTCATACCCTTTGCATGGGCAAGAATACCGGCAATAAAATGATATGCATCCTCGGAAAGTCCAAGTTTGTCATTCTCATCTGCAAAAATATTTCTTCCGTCAACAGTCGCAAGCGACATGTTTACATGCATTCCTGAGCCGTTTATGCCAAACTTGGGTTTCGGCATAAACGTTGCGTACAGTCCGTGACGCTTCGCAATCGTTTTAACCGTAAGCTTAAATGTCATAATATTATCAGCCGTTATAAGAGCTTCATCATATTTAAAATCTATCTCGTGCTGCGCGGGAGCAATCTCATGGTGAGATGACTCTATCTCAAAGCCCATATCCTCAAGAGTGAGAACCATATCTCGTCTGACATTTTCTCCCAAATCCGTCGGTCCCAAATCAAAGTACCCTGCTCTCTCATGTGACAGTGTTGTCGGCTGACCGTTATCGTCCGTATGGAAAAGAAAGAACTCACATTCAGGTCCTACTTCAAACAGATACCCCATATCTGCCGCTTCCTTTACAACCTTTTTTAATACATTTCTCGGATCTCCCATGAATGGCTCTCCGTCCACCGTATACACATCACAGATAAGCCTCGCAACCTTTCCCTGCTGCGGTCTCCACGGAAATATCTCAAAGGTGTCGTAATCAGGATACAGATACATATCGGACTCCTCTATCCTGACAAATCCCTCGACCGCCGAGCCGTCAAACATACACTTGTTATCCAGCGCCTTCTCCAACTGGCTTGACGTTATTGCAATATTTTTAAGCACGCCAAAAATATCCGTAAACTGAAGACGTATAAATTCAACGTCCTCCTCCTCTACAATTCTGAAAATATCATTTTTTGAATATCTTCCCATATTATCCTTTCTGCCCGCAAAAGTAAGGCAAATATATGTTTTCCATTATAATACAACAATTTTATTTCATTAGTAAATACTATTCATCATTTCTGCGCACGTTTTTGCTGATACATCTTGAACTAATCTCTAAGTTCTAGTATATTAACCTTAAAAAAGCCGGGAAATTTTTTTAAATTTCCTGTATTAATAAAATTGCCGCTTCTTATCCGGCGGAACGAAAGGATTTACTATGCAGAATAAAAGAAAAAAATACAAGCTGAAAAAACATAAAAAAACCAATTATGTTCCCGTGCTGATTGCGCTTGCCGTTGTCATTTGTGTAACCATCGGTGTTTTGTGCGCGGCTCTCATTCAAAGCAAAAAAAATGAAACGCCACAGCTGGCTTCAAATAATGAAAGCACACAGCAGCCGGTTACTGAAGAAACCACAACCAGCGAGCCTATAGTCAAAATTGACGTGTGCATGATAGGCGATATGCTTATACACGAGGGCGTCTACAAGACAGGACTTGAGAGTGACGGAAGTTATAATTTCGACCACCTCTTTGCAAATATTCTGACTGACCTGTCCTCAGCCGACATGAAGATTGTAAATCAGGAGACAATACTCGGCGGCACTGAAATGGGACTTGGCGGCTACCCTGCTTTCAACAGTCCTCAGGAAATCGGAGACGCCGAGGTTAAAGCGGGCTTTAACATTATACTTCACGCCACAAACCACACTCTTGACAGAGGTCTTTCAGGCGTCACCAACACAATCAATTTTTGGGAAACAAAACATCCGGATGTGGCTTATCTTGGTATTCATGACAGCGAGGAGGACGCCAGGGACATATATGTGTATGAAAAAGAAGGCTTCAAGGTAGCTGTTTTAAATTACACCTACGGAACTAACGGAATTGCGATACCGTCCTCTGCCCCTTACTGCGTTGATACTCTCGATGACGAGGCTAAGGTAAGAGACGACATACAGCGTGCACATCAGCTTGCTGATATGGTTATCGTATGCCCTCACTGGGGTACTGAATATGTATATGACGCCACCTCATATCAGGAGTACTGGACAAATGTATTTTTAGAGGAGGGTGTTGACGTTGTTATAGGAACGCACCCACATGTAATCGAGCCTGTTGAAGAATTAACGCGAGATGACGGTCATAAAATGGTTGTCTATTACTCACTCGGAAATTTTGTTTCAAACCAGGACGAGATACCTCGTATGATTGGCGGGATGGCAAAGCTTACGCTTTGCAAAAAGGGCGATACTGCGTCCATCGAAAGCTATTCATTTGAGCCTGTCGTTACGCACAAGCGCTACGGCTACAAGGAAATCACAACATATAAGCTTTCGGATTACACTGAGGAACTCGCAAGCCAGAACAAAATCCTGTCAGACCCTACATGCTGCTATACCGGATATTTCGGATGTCTTTGCGGAGCAACACTTTTTGACTACCCTACTCACGGACCTTCCAACTTCTCGGTAGAATACTGTAAACAATTCTGCCGTGCCGTGCTTGGCGATATGTATAAAGAATAAATGAAAAAACCAGCCGTTGGAGAAATCTCTTTCCCCAACGGCTGTCTTCTATTCCAGCTCCTCCAACTCCTCAAGCAGCTCCTTACAGGTTTCCACCTCATCCTCATATATGCTTTCTCTGATGACAACATTACATATTTCTTTTGCCTGCTGCCACTCTTTTTTTGCCTGTCGATTTTTTCCGTTTTCATTGTAATAATCGCCTATCTGTCTGTGAAGCTCCGCTGTCCTCGGGTCGGGCAGCTTTCCCTTAAACTGCCACTCAAGAAGCGAAAGCGCTTTCTGCCGGCAAATAAGCGCTTCTTCATCACGTCCAAGCTCACTGTACTCCTCTGCAAGCTCGATATATGAATCTGACACTGACATAACTCTGTTGAACTTATCATCCTCATCAATCGCCCCTGTCGCCTTTGCCGCCGCGATTGCGATACCTTTGAAAATCGGAGGGAGCATATATAATTTTCCCATTTCACGAAGATTAATCTCCAACGCCTGCTCTCTTAACAGACATGCACCCTCAGCATCATCTGCCATTTCATGGTACTCCGCCAGCTCCTCAAGACAATCCGCTTCCATGTCGCTGTCCTTTCCGTAAATTCGCCTGATTTCTTCCATATAATATCCATAATATTCATAGGTCTTTTCATAGTCGCAGACTCTGTTAGCAAACATATACGCCAGCTTATTATACAGCTCACCTATTTCTTCCGTGTCAGGCTCTGCTTTCTGCTTTTCCTCCGCTATAAGTTCAAGCATCCTGTTTTCAGCCTCCTGCACATCTCCCTCTTCTGATTCCGCTGCAATAATCGAGAGCTGAACAGTCAGATTGCGATAAAGCGGATTGCTCTTCATGTTATTTTTTTCCAGTACCTCAATTCCTCTCTTTGCAGCTTCATAGGACAAATCATAACGGTTTCTGTCCTCTTCCATAAAATCAGAGCGCAAATCCCCAGAAAGTATGCTGTACGTCTGCGCAAGAATTTCTGCTTCTCCGGTATTCTCAAGACTTCGGATAATATACTGAAGCTTCTTTACATTTATCGGAACAGTTCTGCCATCCCTGTTACGGTATAATTCAATAATATTTTCATACATTCTGTATAAATCCGGCTGCTTTCTGCTTTTTTCATACCAAACAGCCATTTTTAACAGAAAATATGAAATGCTTATATTGTCCTCTCCCTGCGTCTGTGCGGCTTCCTTTTTCACTCTGCGCGCATACTCAGTAAGCCATTCGATCAATTCCTCACCCGGCTCGCATAATACCTCCTGATGCTGATAAATCCAGCTCACAGCAGACTTTATAACCGTCTCGGACTGACCGCATTTTCCGCAGATATGCGAGCCGTACAGATACGGAAGAACAGTTGTCAGATATTCCTCGTTGCAGGCCTGCAAATAACGCATGCTGGCGTTATATATGTCCCACTCATCGTAATCCCGCTCTCCATAGCCCTCTGCATTTTCAGACTCGGATATACGCTCCTGCTTCATAATCTCTTCAATATTCTCACTGTCAAATCCGTCAGTATCTCTGTCATATATTCTCGGCTGCATTTTTGCCTTATTATCCTCTGTCATCTCCTGAGGCGCAACCAGAACACTATGTATATCATTTCCGCAGTGACCACAGCTTATATGAATAGGCAGATTAAACGGATAATTATAATATATCGGAAGCATATCACTTGAATAACTGCATAACAGCATATAAATAAACCCGTAAAAGGTTCGTAAACCACTTTCCAGTCCGCGAATTGCCTCCGGTGTAAAGACAGAACGCGCTACAGCGTCTGCCTTCCACAAATCCTTAAAGAAACATTCTCTTTCTTTTTCTTCAAGCATCATCAAATCACATGACCACAGTACTGTCTTAAGCTTTGCTGTTGAAATCAATGCTCCTGTAAGCTTTTTAGCCTCGCATCTGCCTTCAAATATTCCCTGTACCAGCTCATGAAACGTGTAAAACGAAACAAACGAAATTTGTGTACAAAGCTGTTCTGTCAATGTCCTCTCATCATTTATCGCCTTCTCAGAATCCTCAGTCAAAATTTCTTTAACAATGCTGTCAATATTTTTTTTAGTTTTACTGTCCATTGCAGTAAATATTTCTTTTTTTGTTTCCATATACCTCCCACTGCATATCCGGTTTATCTTTAAACCAAATATTGCTGCTAAATTTATTCACAAAGTTACAGCGCTAAATCAACGTGCTGTATTGTTCCCGCTGTTCCGTCTTCTCTCAGATAAATTCCGGTTTTTCTTATAACAGCGTTCGTCTCGTTGCTTGAAGCGTCATTGAGCGAAAACGTTGTATCTGCTCTTCCAAGATAAATTGCACCTATCCCCACATCAGACAGACTTAACAGCTGATTTTTTCCGTTTTCGTCCTTTGTCCAGATCCTGAGGCTGTTAAACACGCTGTCGCCCTCGTCAATCCAGCCGTTCCCATCCTCATCATACCGCTCCAAATCC
>CASFUI010000198.1 GCA_949297565.1 uncultured Eubacteriales bacterium | reverse complement strand
CTGACACATCGCTTTGCCAGGAAAAGAAAGCAAGATGTATATTCGAGTATATTTATTTTGCAAGACCTGACAGCAAAATTGACGGTATGGGAGTGTATGAGTCAAGAATAAATGCCGGAAGAATTCTCGCAAAGACACATCCGGTAGATGCGGATATTGTTGTTGGAGTTCCGGAATCCGGTAATCCTGCGGCTCTCGGCTATTCGCTTGAATCCGGAATACCTTACGGAAATGCGTTTATAAAAAATAATTATGTGGGAAGAACCTTTATTAAGCCGAGACAGGAGCAGAGGGAATCCAGCGTTAAGGTAAAGCTTAATGTCCTGAGAGAGGCTGTGGACGGAAAGCGTGTCATTATGATTGATGATTCTATTGTTCGCGGTACCACAAGCGCGAGAATTGTTAATCTTCTTAAAAACTCAGGCGCAAAGGAGGTTCATGTCCGAATAAGCTCGCCTCCGTTTAAGCATCCGTGTTATTTCGGAACAGATATTCCTTCTGAGGATCAGCTTATTGCTTCGGGCAATTCAGTTGATGAAATCTGCAAAAAGATAGGCGCCGATTCTTTGGGGTATCTTGAAGTGGACAGATTAAGCGAGATGATTTGCGGTCAGACAGGCTACTGTGATGCGTGCTTTACGGGAAATTATCCGATGGAGCCGCCTACGCAGGATATTCGCGGAGAGATGGGCTGATGTAAAAGAATTCCACAGGCTGAAAATTATTGGAAGAAACGGCATATGATATAAAATCGGCGGACTGCATTAAATTGTGCAGTCCGCTTAATTTTAAATCACAGCTTATAATTTTCATCGGGATTGATGACAAGCTGCACTCCGTTTTCAAATGTGCCGAGACCGTTTTCGGCAAAAAGTGAGAACAGTGTTCCCGTAAAGGTCATTGTTCGTGTGCCCTCGGTGCTTAAGCCTGCGTTTAGACCTGAGCCGATGGTTTTATACGCAATGCGGGCGTTTAAATTTGGAGTGTCTGATAGCGCATATGAAAACGTATATTTTTCGCGGTCAGTATCAATTTTTACAAGAAGGTGAGAGCCGTTGTCTCCGTCTGTTATAGGAATGTGCGCAAGCTCTGCTCCCATGTCGTGTATATGCTTATAAAAGCCGACATATTTTCCGTTTTCGTCATTCCCTATATAAATTTCGTAGTGGTAATCATTGTTGTAATATGCGGCTACTCCTGCACGCCCCGCATCGGATTTGTCTATATTTAAGCATGACGTGAGTGTTGTCGTAAATTCCGGCTGTTTAAATGAGAGAATAGTAGGCGATTTTCCAGGCTCGTTTAAGGTTATATCTGTGCCTGTAAGCGTTAATGTCCCGTCGCTGCTGTTGAAAATATAGTGCGACATGTCGGGATTTCTTGTAAATTGCAGGCGTTTGTCAGGCTTGGCGCTGTGGAAATCAATATTTACCGAGTGGTCGGCAAAAAGCATAGGCAGTCCTGTCTTTTCGTCTATACGGGTATTTGCGAGTGTATCTGCGCAGTCAGCTCCGGGAAGAGGAGCATCCATAATAAGCTCGATTGTTCCGTTTCCGTTGTAGCCCACTACCGGCCAGCCGTCCTCGTCCCATGAGACAGGGGCGAGAAATGTCTCTCTGCCGAGATTGTGAAGCAGGGCATGGCTGAAACGCCTGATTCCCAGGAATACAAGCCACCAGTTGCCGTTTTCATCCGATACCAGATCGGCATGCCCCGTGGCCTGAATTTCAGATTTTTTATATTCTTTATGTGATATAATAGGATTATGAGGACATGGCGTGTATGGTCCGTAAATTGCTTTGGAGCGCTGTATTGTCTCGCGGTGAGCGTATTCGGTGCCGCCCTCGGCAATCATCAGATAATACCAGCCGTCCTTTTTGTATATATGAGGTCCCTCTGCGCACTGACCTCCGCAGCCCGTGCTTATAAGGTGCTTGTCCGAAAGAATTTCACCTGTCAGAGGATTAATCTCAAATGCGACAATGCCTCGCACTCCGTCAAGAGTGCCGGTTGAACAGTAATAGCATCGCTCATCGTCATCCCAGAAAAGCGACGGGTCTATTCCGCCCTGGTCAATCCAGGCAGGATCCGACCATTCGCCATTAATATCATCAGTGTGTACGACAAAATTTCCTTTGTCGGTTACGTTTGTGGTAATCATATAGAAAATCCCGTTGTGCCAGCGGATTGTCGGAGCGTAAATTCCGCCGGAATTGCGGCAGTCCTCGAGTTCAAGCTGAGAACGGCTGGTAAGACAATAACCGATTAATTTCCAGTTCACCAGATTTTGGCTGTGGTATATCGGAACTCCCGGGAAAAATTCAAATGTAGAGTTGACCAGATAAAAATCTTTGCCTACACGGCAGATACTGGGGTCGGGATTGTAGCCCGGAATAATTGGGTTTTTAAAAAGCATAAGCTTTGACCTCCTTAAATAATTATGTTTAAATTTTACTTATCTTAAGCATATAAATTTTGTTTTGTATATCTGAGATATATGATAGAAATTCTGCGGCATATTTGCAAGGCAAAAGGTTGCCTGAAAAATGTTTTTTACAGAAAAACTTTTTGTAATTTTACAATAAAATATTGTTAAAAATGAAACGGAGTGTATGAGAATGTTTATTAGAAATGCGGTGTTTGAAGATGCGAACAAGCTTGCTGATGTTGAGAGAAGATGTTTTCCTGAGGCTGAAGCGGCGACAATAGATGAGCTTGAGGACAGATTGAAATTTTATGCAAATCATTTCTGGCTTATGTTTGATGGTGACAGGTTAATTGCGTTTGTCGACGGAATGGTTACAAATGAGCGGGATTTGACGGATGAAATGTATGAGAATGCCGCGCTGCACGATGAAAGCGGAGACTGGCAGATGATATTCGGCGTCAATACAATCCCGGAGTACAGAAGGAAAGGGTACGCCGGCGAGCTGATTTTAAGAGCTGTATCTGACGCAAAAGAACAGGGGAGAAAGGGCGTTGTCCTAACATGTAAAGACAAGCTGGTGCATTATTATGCAAAGTTTGGCTTTGTCAGCGAGGGAATATCAAAATCCTCGCACGGCAATGCCGTTTGGTATCAGATGAGATTAACATTTTGAGAGCGCGAAAGTTTTGCTTGTGTTGTATTTATTGAGGATTTATATTAGTTTTTTATATAAGGTGTGTTGTCTGGAAGGAGACAGCACATCTTATTTTTTTTGGTTATTTTTTATTAATTGCAGGTTATTAATATTGTCTGTTTTCGCGCTTAAATTAAGGTGAAAATATTAAATTCAAGAAAAAATATATTTTTTTTAAAAGCTATTGACATTATCTGCGGAGCAGTGGTTTTCTGAAAATAGAAATTAATAAAAAGGAGGTGTAAAGATTTTTGTTAAAATATTGTAATGTATTATTTAAAGACAATATTGTTTGCATTCTAAAAGAATAGTATAAAAATATCAATTTAATTTGCATTACTTTATTTATAAAAACAGTGAAAGGAGGTGTAAATATGAAAGAGTTTCTACAACATTTTTTAAAAGTCTTTGTGACGTTACTAATAACCATTGTTGTGATTCTTATAATATATTTTACTTATAAAAGTATGAAATATAAATTAG
>CASFUI010000197.1 GCA_949297565.1 uncultured Eubacteriales bacterium | reverse complement strand
TGAAAAAAAACAGCTTGAGGATTACAGACATGGGGAGCGGCAGTATCACAGTCAGGCATATAACGGGCTAAAGGAAGCTTTGCTTAAGGAATATCCTCCTATATGCGGAATGGATGAGGACACATTAAATTATCTCATGTCTGTGCTTGCCTATCACTGTGAAGATACAGGCAGCGCAAGCCAGTTCGGCTACATGGTGCTCAGTTCACGCACGGCATCATCAAAGCTCAAAGAAAAAGAGCGTGAAATAATGGAAATAATGAAGATGGAGAGTTAGATTTGAAAAAGTATCTTTTGTGGTGCAAATCCGCAGCGATTTACGGGCTGCATACAGAGATAGGAAGAATATTTGTGTTTTCATTACTCATAAATATTCTGGTAGAATGTTTGAATCACAGAAATTTATGGGGATTGGCAGAGTTGTTTGTCAATCCCGTTGTGTTTTTGTATAACACTCTTATTATTATGCTTACAATGTGCGTTTCGTTTTTTACGAGGCGCAAGATTTTTGCGAGCGTGACAGTTGGAGGTATATGGGCAGTACTTGCGGTTATAAATTTTGTGGTGCTGTCATCGAGAAAAACTCCTTTTACCGCAATGGACATATATCTCATTCAGGACGCGATAAAGGTTATACCTGTGTACCTTAACGTGTTCCAGCTTACTCTCATAGCGGCTGCGGTTATAGCAGGCATTGCCGGTCTGGTGTTTTTGTGGATTAAAGCTCCTAAAGCGCCGGCAAAGTTAAATTTTAAATCCAGGCTGTTATGGGCGGCTTTAAAGACGGCGGTTGTCGGCGTACTGGTTTTGGGACTCACGCTTATTCTTGTTCCAATGGGAGTTCTGGGCCGTAATTTCGGCAATCTCGGGAACGCATATAAACAGTATGGATTTGCGTATTGCTTCTCGTGCAGTGTTGTAGGACGCGGTATCAGCAAGTCAGACGATTATTCTGAGGAGTATATGGACGGTATAAAGGAGCAGCTTGATACTACGAGTCAGGGTGTAGAAAATTCACAATCTCATCCTAATATAATTTTTGTCCAGCTGGAGTCATTTTTTAATCCTGAGCGCATAAAGGGAGTAAAGTTTTCAAGCGAGCCTCTGCCTAATTTTAAAAAATATTCGACAGAGTACTCTGCCGGGTATATTTCCGTGCCTTGTTTCGGAGCGGGCACTGCAAATACCGAATTTGAGGTGCAGACAGGTATCAATCTTGATGATTTCGGTCCCGGAGAATATCCGTATAAGACAGTGCTTCAGTCGGCAATCTGCGAGTCAGCGGCATATAATCTGAAAAGTTTAGGTTACAGTACGCATGCACTGCATAACAACGATGGAACATTTTACAACAGAAATAAAGTGTTCTCACATCTTGGATATGACAGCTTTACATCTATTGAGTATATGACAAATATTGAGTACACGCCTACAGGCTGGGCTAAAGATGATATACTTACGGGTGAAATTGAAAAGCTGCTTGACAAGACCGATGGCTCTGATTATATTTATACAATTTCTGTTCAGGGACACGGGGATTATCCTTCACAGATGCCCGAAGGGTATACTCCTGAAATCAAGGTTGAAGGCTTCTTTGACGAGGACAGCGAAGAGGCGTTTGAGTATTATGTAAATCAGCTTCACGAGATGGATAAGTTTATCGGCGAGCTGGTGGATATGCTTTCGAAACGAGGGGAGGAGACTGTGCTTGTAATGTACGGCGACCATCTTCCGGGATTTTCATTTACGGACGATAATCTGTCATACGGTGATATATATCAGACGCCTTATTTTATATGGGATAATATAGGGCTTCAGAGAGAGTATAAGAATATTGAGGCATACCAGCTTACCTCATATCTTTTTGAAAGACTCGGTATAACCGAAGGGTATATAAACAAGTATCATCAGAAATATAAATATTCTGAAGATTATCTTAAAAATTTAAAAATTCTTGAGTATGATATACTTTACGGCAATCATGAAATTTACGGCGGAGAAAATCCGTATAAGGCTACAGATATGGTTATGGGTACTGATGAGATAAAAATAACAAAGGCCTATGCTTACGGAGACCATGTATGTGTAGAGGGGGAAAATTTTAATGATTTCAGTGTTGTGCTTGTAAATGAAAAAGAATACCCTACTGTTATTGTCAATGGAAATATGCTTACAGCAGAGGGGGTAAAGCTTAAAGCAGGTGATAAAGTATCGGTGATTCAGCGCGGAAAGGATAAAATAGAACTCAGCAGGGTAACTCTTGAACTGACGGTTGACAATACAAAACCGTAATGTTAATATGAACTTGATGTATTGCTATAGCTGCGGTCATCACATATTTTTTTGGAGGTACTTGAAATGAAAGGTACAGTAAAGTGGTTCAACAATCAGAAGGGGTACGGCTTCATCAACGATGAGAACGGAAATGATGTTTTCGTACACTATTCAGGTCTTAACATGGAGGGCTTTAAGTCATTAGATGAAGGCGCTCAGGTTGAGTTTGACGTTACAGAAGGGGCAAAGGGTCCTCAGGCTACTAACGTGACAAAATTATAATCCGAAAGTTTTACAGTGTGCCTTTTTTAATATACAATCCAGTTATTGAAAAGATATATTGTTATGCAATCAAGATTATGAGGGGAGCAGCTGCATATTTTGTGGCTGCTTCTTGTTTGTTGGAGGACAGTTTATTTTGTGATGATATACAAGCAGCTTGCAGATAAAATTTAACGAAATGAGGTAGTTTATGGAAGGTATTGATTTGACACTGCAGCTTCCGGACGGTGTTGAGGGAATGATAATGGCGGGAGGAATTTTGCTGCTTTCATTCTTTATTGTTATGTTTATTGTTGTCAAGAAACGTTGGAAGGGAAAGCTGATGCCTTTCTTTCTTGGATTTATTACATACACTGTTTTTGTGTTTATGTGTGTAAATCTTATCACATCTGCGCTCGCGCTTATACCGAGTGTGGATACGGCGTTTACTTATAATCAGACCGCTTATATAATTGTGTACTATCTGCTTGCGGGTATAGCGTTTCTTATAGCCAGAATGGTTCTTACCCGTATGCTCACAGAGCGTTTCGAGACACGTGGAGACGTGTATATGGCAGGTCTGGGACTTGGAATCGGAGACAGTATTCTGTATGGCGTTACGGCGGTTTCTTATTATGTATGGTGTATAGCAATCAGAAGCGAGGGGCTTGAGTCCGCGTTTGCCGGACTTTCAAGCGAGGATGTAATTTCAACCTACGAATCAATATCAACGCTGTTTACATCACCAATAATTCTGTGGTTTCTGTTGGGGATAAGCTGTATAATGGATATGCTTATTCAGTTTGCGCTTGTAAATACGGCATACGGACAACTTAAAGGATACCTGCCGGGATACTGGAGTATGCTGTCAGTTGGAATTTATTTTGTGAATGCAATTTCATTCCAGCTTTATGACAGCCAGTCTGTTGTAAGCATAGCAATATCATTTGCCGTTAAGCTTGTGATATTTGCCGCATCAATGTACTATGCGCTTTATGTCGCCGGAAGGCAGATAAAATACGAGGAATAATTACGAGGAAGAATGATAGAAGTTAATACATCTGATACTGATATTGATAACGGACTTTCTATGGATGAAGTCGATAGACTGACGAGAGCAGGGCTCTACAATGAGCCTGTTAAGAGTCAGTCTAAAAGTGTTTGGCAGATAATAGCTGGAAATGTATTTACGTATTTTAATTTAATATTTGCAATTTTTGCAGCGCTTTTAATTCTGGTAAGGTCATATATTAATATGACCTTTCTTCCGATTTTAATCATAAATACGATGATCGGAATTGTGCAGGAGATAAGGACAAAGCATGTACTGGACAAGCTTACGCTTCTTAACGCTCCCAGGACAAGGGTTATAAGGGATGGGATTGAGAGCGAGGTGGATTCCGAGACGCTGGTTCAGGGAGATTTGTGTGTTTTTTCGGCTGGAAAGCAGATTTGCGCAGATGCGCGTGTCGTTAGAGGAAACGTTCGTGTAAACGAATCGCTTGTAACCGGTGAATCAGATGAAATCACAAAGCGTCCGGGCGACGCTCTGCTTTCGGGAAGCTATGTGGTATCCGGTGAGTGCAATGCCGTGCTTGAACATGTTGGACTTTCGTCATATGCGTCGAAGATTGCGCTTGAAGCGAAGGCGTCGAGAAAAAAACAGCAGACGGAGATGATGCGCTCTTTGGACAAGCTGGTAAAGGTTATTGGAATTGCTATAATACCCATAGGATTACTCATGTTTTGCAGCACATTCTTTTTCCTTAAGAATTCTTTTCAGCAGAGCGTTGTATCAGTGATTGCGGCTCTTGTAGGAATGATACCCGAGGGGCTTTATCTTCTTGCAAGCGTTGCATTAGTTGTCAGCGTTATGCGTCTTGGCAGAAAAAAGGTGCTTGTCCATGAAATGGCATGCGTTGAAACGCTTGCGAGGGTTAATGTTCTGTGTGTAGACAAGACCGGAACAATAACAGAGGAAAAGATGTCTGTTTCAGAGGTGGTTCCTCTCGAAAATTATAATACCGGAAATTATCCGTCGCTTCACAAAATGATTGGAAATCTTGTAAACAATCTTCCGGCGGACAATATAACAGTTAAGACACTTAAGGAATATTTTAACGCAGAGCACAGCATGGATGCAGAAAGCGTCTGTCCGTTTTCTTCAGAGACCAAATACAGTGCCGCTGTATTTGGTGACGGTCAGGTGTATATTATGGGAGCGCCGGAAAAGGTGCTTTTAGAGCGTTACGGAGTTTACCGGAAGCAGATTGAGAGATACGCGAGAAGAGGGCTGCGTGTAATGATTTTCGGAGTATGCTCCGTCAATCCTGACGGAAAGCCGCTTCAAAAGCCGATAGAGCCGCTTGCTCTTATAGTGCTCGGAAACGCAATACGTGATGACGCAAAGGAAACATTTAAATATTTTGCCGACCAGGGGGTTGAAATAAAGGTAATATCGGGAGATAATCCTATAACTGTATCAAGCGTAGCAAAGGACGCAGGAATTGCCGGCGCTGAGAATTGTGTTGACGCGTCGTCTCTCGACACTGATGAAAAACTTGCCGAGGCGGCAGTAAAGTATACGGTGTTCGGAAGAGTACAGCCTGACCAGAAACGCCGAATTGTTCAGGCATTGAAGGCTTCGGGAAAGGTTGTGGCGATGACGGGGGACGGCGTTAATGATGTGCTTGCGCTGAAAAGCGCCGACTGCAGCGTGGCATTTCGCTCGGGAAGCGACGCGGCATGCAACGCGGCTCAGATAGTATTGCTGGAATCGAATTTTTCGTGCATGCCTTCAGTTGTTCTCGAGGGCAGGCGTGTTGTAAATAATATACAGAGAACGGCGGCATTGTTTCTTGTGAAAAATATTTTTTCAATGCTGCTTGCTGTATTTACGCTTATAGCAGGTCACAGGTACCCGCTTTATCCTACGCAGCTGTCGCTGCTGGGAGCTTTTACAATCGGAGCTCCGGGTTTTCTGCTCGCGCTTCAGCCGAATAAAAATATAATAAGCGGCAACTTTCTTGTCAATGTCACTATAAAGGCGCTGCCTGCAGCGCTGACGGATTTTCTGCTTGTTGCGCTGTTTTCATTGTACAGCAATTTCAGCGGAATACCGCACGAACAGCTTTCTACCACTGTGGCATTTATTCTGCTCACGGTCGGAATGGCGGAGCTGGTTCGTGTGTGCAAACCGCTGAATTGGATAAGAACATGTATATGTGCGGCTATGGGAATAGGTATAGTAATCAGCGTGATATTTTTCGGTGAGCTTTTTGCAATCAGCGCGCTCACGCCGGGAATGTGGGTACATACAATTATCTGGATGGTATGTTCAATCCCTATCTTCTACGTAATGTGCAGGCTTGTCGGAAAATTATTTGACAGATTTCTCTGAAAAGCTTGTGTCAACAAGTTTATCGTAAGGAACATCCTCGTTGAGTTCGCCTGCCTGCTTTAAAATATCGGTGAGCAGGTTAAATGACTCCTCTGTGAATATTGTGTCGCCCTTCCATGTGTCCTGAGATTTGTAGCGCTCTACAATTTTTGTGAGTGTGTCCATGTCGGTCTCTGTAAACTGCGGAGCTATAACTGCTGCAATCTCAGCGCTTGTGTGGCTGTTTACATAGTCGAGTCCCTTCTGGATTGCATTTGTGAAGGACTGTATTATTTCAGGATTTTTTTCTATATAGCTCTTCTTTGCGCAATACGCAGTGTAAGGTACATATCCGCTGTCGACTCCGAGAGATGCGACAACGTAACCTTTTCCCTCGTCTTCTATTGCTGTGGCGGACGGCTCGAACTCGGCGGTAAAGTCTCCGAGACCTGAGGCGAAGGCGGCAGCGGTAGAGCCGAAATCAATATTCTGAACAATCTCCACGTCTGTTTCAGGGTCAATCCCGTTCTTTTTGAGAATATATTCGAGAAGCATCTGAGGCATTCCGCCTGCTCTGCCGCCGAGAACGGTTTTTCCTTTAATATCGTCCCATTTAAAATCGGTTATATTATCTCTTGAGACGAGGAAGTTGCCTGCACGCTGTGTGAGCTGTGCAAAATTCACGGCATAATCAGAGGAGCCTCCCGTATATATATAGATAGACGATTCAGAGCCCATAAATCCTATATCCGCGTCTCCGCTTATAAGAGATGTCATAACCTTGTCGGCGCCGAAGCCGGTGACAAGAGTAAGCTCAATACCTTCATCTTCAAAGTATCCGTTTTCGATTGCAACATACTGAGGCGCGTAAAAAATAGAGTGAGCAACCTCATTGAGCGTAAGTTTGGTGGTTGTGGTCTCGTTGTTTTCGACCTTTTTTGACGAACATCCTACCAGACCTGAACATACCATGACGATGCACATTATAACAGCAAAAAAACGCTTAAATTTAAAATGCATATTTACTCCATTGATATTTTTTATTATAATATGTGAGAAAAAATAAGTGTTTCATTTTTTTCCCTGTTATGATATTATGTTTATAATTATAAGAGGGTATCAAAGCAATTAAATTTGTCCGATAGCTTATTATTTTACGGCGTGATTATTTTCGGTGATTGCGGGGCTTAAGCCGGAAAACTGAGTACTGTTGGAGAAAGCTGTACAGGCTGTATGGGCGGAAGGAGAGAATGCACTATGTTTGGGAAGAAGAAAGAAATTACGGCGAAGGACAGCGATATTAATATCCTTATGCAGATGATGGATGAGGTTATAGCCGGTAATTATAATGATGTTGATGTAGCTGCGTTTGAGGAGCCGGCGTATGGAGAGAAGCTTAATGAGTTAATCCATGCTTTTAAGAAGGCGAACAACAACTTTGTCATGAGACTTAACGAGGCTATGGAGTCAATCGGTGATAATTCTTATGTAAAAAAGACTCTTGATTTAGTTCAGGAGCAGACGCAGTCGATAGCTGACATGGAGGAGGAAAGCCATAATCTTGAGAGCTCTATTAACAGCATATCAGACGCGATGGGGCATATTCAGGACAATACGCATGAGATGCTTGCCGTTGCTCAGAACAGTACGGCGAATATGAACGAGAGCATTAAGGTTGTAAATGAATCTTCTGACAAGATCAGCACAATAAATGCTCAGGTACAGGAGTTCCAGGATAAGATAGACAAAATCAGCGAGATTGTCGATATTGTAAAAAAGGTTGCAAGTCAGAGCAATCTGCTTGCTTTGAATGCATCCATTGAAGCGGCGAGAGCAGGAGAGGCAGGAAAGGGCTTTGCTGTTGTTGCCGACCAGGTCAGACAGCTTTCGAGCAATACGTCTGAATCGGCAGAGGATATTGTAAAGTATGTAAATGAGTTAAAGACTGATATAGGCACGCTTGCGGAGTCTATGAACGATACCACGAGAAAGCTTGAGGAGGGCAATCAGAAGGTTGAAGAGTCGCTTACGGATATTGAGAAGATGACCACTCAGATGACTGAGATAAAAGAGAAAATTGATGATATATTCTCTGATATTGATAAGCAGTCAGATGTTATGTCTGCTTTTACAAAGCAGGTTGCAGGAATTTCAGACAGCTATGATGAGCTTTCTAAGGGCTGTACTGAGCAGGGTGTTCATGTATACAAGACAGGACGCTACATAGATACGACAAGAAGCGATATGGTGCGCGGTTTTGCGGAGGTAACTCTTCAGGATTGGCTGAGAATTTTTGAGATTGATCACTTTATACTTATGTGGCGTGTATACAACAATGTTGTTGAATTTGAGCACTTAAAGATTACGCAGCTCAATAACCCTGAGAAATGCAAGCTTGGTCTTTGGATTAATTCACAGACTGACCCTGCTGTTACCGGATGTCCTGAGTTTGCTAATCTCAAGGCGGCTCATTACGATGTGCACAAATATGCTACCGAGTCTTGGAAGGCTAAGGATGCAGGTGACACGGAGCTTGCAATGGAGTATTTCAATAAGACATATGATGCATTCTTTGTATACCAGAAGGCTATTAGGAAGATGCAGGATAAGTTCAGACAGCTCGGAGAGACAGAGAAGACAGAGATAGTGATTTTCCGCGCTTAAATCAGCGGCGGAGTGACGAGGGTATACTGCATAAGACTGTTATATTCGGTATTTTAGGCGTACCGGTTATGGCAGTCTTTTGTGGTTTATTTGCGAATGGAGATTAGCTTGAAAAATAAGCTCGATAGCTTATTTTTCAAGCGTCTGTTTGTGCCGGAGCGTCACAAACAGATATTATCGCAGAAGAAAAATTGCCTGCGCGAAATTTTCTTCGCGTTCCGTGCGCGTGAAACGCTCCGGAATGGAGATTGATATGGAAAAGCCTGTATACGTTATAGGACATAAAAACCCTGATACAGATTCAGTGTGTTCGGCAGTGTGTTATGCGAGATTAAAGTCGCTGATAACAGGGAAAAATTATATTGCAAAGAGGGCGGGACATCTTAATGAGGAGACACAGTATGTTTTTGACAGCTTTAAGATTAAGCCTCCCGAGTATATAAATGACGTCAGACCGCAGGTAAAGGATGTGGATATTTATGAAATAGACGGTGTTGATGAGCAAATTTCCATAAAAGAGGCGTGGAATATTATGAAAAGTAATAATGTTGTAACGCTTCCTGTAACTGATGGAGAGGAGCTTAAGGGGCTTGTCACAATAGGAGATATTTCGCGCTCTTATTTTGAGGTTTATGACAGCGATATTCTCGCGCGGGCAAATACAAGGTTTATGAATATTGTTGACACGCTTAAAGCCAGAGTTATAACAGGAAATACCGAGCAGACAGTTGACAGCGGAAAGGTTGTGATTGCCGCGGCAAATCCCGAGCTCATGGAGCAGTTTATAGAGGACGGGGATATAGTGATACTTGGAAACAGGTATGAGGCGCAGCTTTGTGCAATAGAGATGAATGCCAGATGTATTGTGGTCTGTGAGGGAGCGCAGGTGTCAAAAACTATTGTCAAGGTGGCGGACGAGAATAACTGCGCTGTCATTGTCACGGATTATGACACATATACAGTTGCCAGGCTTATAAATCAGAGTATGCCTATAAGCTATTACATGATGAAACGCAGCGGACTGGTAACCTTCTGTCTTACTGATTACATAGAGGACATTCAGGACGTAATGTCAAAAAAGCGTTTCAGTAATTTTCCGGTTGTCGATGAAAACGGAAAATATGCAGGTATGATTTCCAGAAGAAATCTTTTAAGACATGGCAGAAAGCAGCTTATTTTAGTAGACCACAATGAGAGGAGCCAGGCTGTGAGCGGAGTAGACACAGCAGACATACTTGAGATTATCGACCACCACAGAATAGGCTCAATTCAGACGATGTCGCCGGTGTATTTCAGAAATCAGCCGCTGGGCAGCACAGCCACAATTATTTATCAGATGTATAAAGAAAATAACCTGGTGCCTGACAGGGAAACGGCTGAGCTTTTGTGCGCTGCAATTATATCGGATACACTGATTTTAAAGTCACCGACATGCACACCTACAGATATTGATGCGTGCCAAAGTCTGGCAAAGCTTTCGGAAATTGATATAGACAGCTGCGGCAGAGCCATGTTTAAGGCTGGCAGCAATATTTCCAGCAAGACGCCTAAGGAATTGTTTAACCGTGATTTTAAGAAATTTGCTGTGGGTGATGTCGTTGTAGGCGTTGGACAGGTAAACTGTATGGAAGCAGATGAGATAGCGAACGTGCAAAAAATAATGGGTGGTTATATAGATGAGGTTACCGGGGAGAATGGTCTGGACATGGCATTTTTCATGATTACCAATGTGCTTGACGGCTGTTCTGAGGTTTTGTGCGGAGGAAAGAATGCTGTACAGACGCTCTCCATGGCGTTTAATGTTCAGCCGACGGGAGATTCTGTGCATCTTGACGGAGTAGTGTCGCGCAAAAAACAGCTCTTTCCGGTAATTATGGAGGCGCTGCAGCAGTGACAGAATGGATGGAGGATTACTATGAAAAAATTGAGAAAAGATGAGCCGTGCTGGTGCAAAAGTCAAAAGCCGTATGGAGAGTGCCATGCCGAATTTGACAAAAAGATTGAAATTTATAGAAAGAAATTTCACAAGGTACCGCCGAGAAGCATTATAAAGAATGAGTTTCAGCTTGAGAAAATGAGGGAGAGCGCAAAAATCAATATTGCCGTGCTTGATTATGTCGGAGAGCATATCCGCGCGGGTATGACTACTGAGGAAATTGACCGTATGGTTTATGAAAAAACCACGGCTATGGGAGGAATTCCGGCGCCTCTTAATTATGAGGGATTTCCGAAGAGCGTGTGCACATCGATTAATGAGCAGGTTTGTCACGGCATACCGTCAAGCAATGTCGAACTGATTGACGGAGATATTATAAATGTTGACTGCTCAACTATTCTGGACGGATACTTTTCCGATTCTTCCAGAATGTTCTGCATAGGAAATGTCACGCCTGAGAACAGGAGACTTGTTGATGTGGCTAAAGAGTGCGTGGAGCTTGGGCTTGAACAGGTTAAACCGTGGGGACATCTGGGAGATGTGGCTCAGGCTGTCAATGACCATGCAAGGGCAAACGGGTATTCGGTTGTAAGAGAGGTTGGAGGACACGGAATAGGTCTTGAGTTTCATGAGACGCCGTTTGTGAGCTATGTGATTAAGAGGGGGACCGGAATGGTAATGGCCCCGGGAATGGTATTTACGATAGAGCCTATGATTAATATGGGAACTGCTGATATATACATAGATGAGAATAACGGCTGGACAATTTACACAGATGATGAGAAACCTTCAGCACAGTGGGAGATTATGGTGCTCGTCACTGATACGGGTTACGAGGTTATGTGCTATTGATTTAATACGGACTGTTAAAGAGGCGTGAGGTTTTGTTCAAAGCTGACAGCATAGTATATCTAAAGTAAGGAACAGAATTGTATTCACAACATAGATTAAATAGAACACTTTTTTAAATGAGGTTTCTATGGACTGTATGAAATCGGCTTCGCTTCAGGTAGTTGGCATGGCATATGTGCCGTGGCAGCGATGGGGTGATATTTATGAGCCATGCAAGGCATTATCCAGAGGTACGTTGTTTGCGGTTCTTGATAAACCTTTCAAGGGAGGATGCAGATGAACAATAATTATTCGGGGAATATGATGAATTCGAGAAGCTGCACCCAGAACAGCAGAGGTAATATGAATGCCAGAAATAATATGAATACCAGAAATAACATGGACGGAATGTGCTGTATGAATGACAGGAACAGAATGGACGGTATGAACAGAATGGACGGTATGAACAGAATGGACGGCATGAACAGCAGGAACAATATGAACAGAATGAATTGTTCTAATATGGGCGCTGAGTTCGTTGGGGATAAAAAGAGACTTATGATGAATGTATATGAGCTTGGATTTATAATGACGGAAACTCTTTTGTATCTTGATACTCATCCTGATGATGTAGAAGCTCTTGCCTATTTTAACAAAATGAAACCGCGTTACCAGGAGGCAGTTGCAATGTATGAGAAGCATTGCGGACCGCTTAATTTTACGGGTGTTGAGAGCGATAATTACTGGACATGGGTAGCTACGCCTATGCCTTGGGAAAAGGAGGGATGCTGATATGTGGAATTACGAAAAACGTCTTGAGTACCCTATTAACATAAAGCAGACCAACCCGGCCCTCGCGGCGATGATTATAAGCCAGTACGGAGGACCGTACTTCAATAAACTATATAGGTGAAGGGAGATGAATTTTTATGTATAACCCACAGCTTGACACCTTTATTCGTGTTGCGGATGCGGGGAGCTTTAATAAGGCTGCGGAAGAATCCTATATTACGCCAACGGCTGTCATTAAACAAATCAATCTTCTGGAAGCCGATTTGGGTGTTCGTCTTTTTGAGCGCTCGCACAGGGGGCTTAAACTGACAAAAGCCGGACTGTCACTGTACAAGGATGCAAAATATATTATCAGCTATTGCCGTGAATCTGTGACAAGGGCAAAGAATGCGATGCTTGAGAGCGCGAGTGTAATCCGTATCGGTACGTCGCCTATGACTCCGGCTCAGATTCTTGTAGAGCTGTGGCCTAAAATTCATGAGCTGTGCCCTGAAATTAAGTTCCAGCTTATACCGTTTGAAAACACGCCTGAAAATGCCAGAGAAATACTTGCAAATCTGGGTCAGAACATTGACACGGTTGCCGGTATTTTTGATGAAACGATGTTAAATCTGCGCCAGTGCGCGGGGTTTGAGATAGCGAGAGAGCCGATTTGCTGCGCGGTGTCTGTTCATCACAGGCTTGCCGATAAAAACAGTCTGACAGTTGAGGATTTATACGGAGAAAATCTGATGCTTATTCACCGTGGCTGGAGCCATTATGTTGACAGGCTTCGTGACGATATTTTAGAACATCACAGTCAGATTAATATAATAGATTTTGATTTTTACGATGTGGGAATATTTAACCGCTGCGAGAACAGCAATGATGTGCTTATGGCAGTGAGAGCGTGGACAAACGTACACCCGCTGCTCAAAATAATTCCTGTTGAGTGGGAGCATACAATTCCATATGGTCTGCTTCATTCAAAAAAGCCTTCGGAAGCAGTGGAGCGTTTTCTTTCTGCCGTGCATAAAGTTATAAATCAATAATGATAAATAAAACAGTTTTAACCTTCAGGTATAAACTGATGAACGAAACGAGACTTCATATGAGGTCTCGTTTTTTTTATTCTATAGTAAAGTTCTTTGAACTTTCTATAGAATAAAAACGCTGAGCAGGCTCGCAGAGGCGCGGAAAGGTAATTATTCTTGCGAATCCGCGCCTCGCAAAAGAGTTCGCAGGAGAACTCTTTGTTCTAAATTAAATCAGAAACTATAGTAATGCAATTTATAAAGGATGTGAGTATATGATGAAAAAAATTATCGCGGCGTCAGTTTCGCTTGTCTTGCTGGCATCAGTTTTAAACAGCTGCAGCGGCGCGAATAAGACAGACAGCAGCGTTTCGGAGCCGGAAAGTAAAAGCGGCAGCTCAGAATATGCGGCGGCAGAGACGGTTTTTCCGGAGGAGCTGAAAACTATACCTGAGGAGTACTTTAAAGAAGCAGGGCAGCAGGGAACGCTCGAAGAGCTGTACTATGACACTTATGAGTCAATGACATACGAGCAGAAATCACAGAAGCTTGAAAAACGGGCAATAGTATATCTGCCATACGGATATGATGAAGAACAGAAATACAATGTTTTTTATTATATGCACGGCGGATGGAGCAATGAAACGACGACGCTCGGAACTCCCGGCAGTCCGTCTGCAATGAAAAACGTTATAGACAACGCAATAAGCAGCGGTGAAATAGAGCCTCTCATTATCGTATGCCCGACCTACAATAACCTGAGTGCGTCCGACAGCAGCGATTACAGCCTTGCGCTCCGGCTTACGCAAAATTATCACAATGAGCTGATAAATGATTTAATCCCCGCAGTTGAGGGGAAATACAGCACTTATGCCGAGGGGACGACGCCGGAGGAAATAGCGGCTTCCCGTTCTCACCGCGGTTTTGGCGGATTTTCAATGGGCTCGGTTGCGACATGGAGAATGTTTGAGTACTGCCTTGATTATTTCAGGTATTTCATGCCGATGAGCGGAAGCATTACGACGGACGGAGAGTATATGGACAACATTGTCAAAAATTCAGGTCATGACTGGGATGATTTCTTTATCGTAGCTATCACCGGCACTGACGACTTTGCCGCATCATCTTTTGAAAGGCAGATTGAAAGCATGAAAAACTATACAGACAGTTTTCGATATTCCGACAGCGAGAAGGACGGAAATCTTACTTACAGGATAAAAGATGGATATTCCCATGACGGGACTGCGTCAATGGAATACACATATAACGGTCTCATGTGGTTCTGGAAAAATTCGCAGACAGATTATTCTGAAAGCGAGCCGTATACGGCAGATACGAAAATTTCGGAGGTGGTAAATAATCCCGTATTTCAGGACTATGGCAGGCTTATATTTCCGACAGACGCAGGATATTACAGCGGAGATACGCTGGGAGAGCTTGGACTTACATGGTACAGCAATATTAATCCCGATAAGACGGTTGAGATTGCAAATTACATGAAGAGCCATGCCGAGGCAGGAGAGACGATTTTCTACGATATTTATACCGAGGATGAAAAGGCAGCCGATCCGGACAAGGAAAACACAGGGCTATTCTTCTTCAAAGGAAATCCCGGGGAGAAATTTGCCGTGTGTAATGCGGGCGGTGGTTTTGCCTATGTGGGAGCAATGCAGGACAGTTTTCCGCATGCGTTAGAGCTGTCCAAAAAGGGATATAATGCCTTTGCGCTTATATACCGTCCCGGCTCACAGACGGCATGTGAGGATTTGGCGAGGGCAATAAGCTTTATATTTGAACATGCCAAAGAGCTGGAAGTGGATACGGACTGTTATTCTCTCTGGGGAGGCTCGGCGGGGGCGAGAATGGCGGCGTGGCTCGGCTCATACGGAGCGGAAGAATTCGGCGGAGACAGTTTGCCGAGAGCCGGCGCGGTGATAATGCAGTACACAGGTCACAGGGAATATACGGAAAATGACCCGCCGACCTATGCATGTGTCGGCGAAAATGACGGCATCGCGAGCTGGCGCACAATGGAGAACAGAATAAATAATCTGAAAGCATTGGGGATTGATACCGAGTTTCATAAGTATCCCGGTCTGGGACACGGCTTCGGACTCGGAACAGGAACGTCTGCAGAGGGCTGGATAGACGACGCGGCAGCCTTCTGGGAAAGGCAGATGAATAAATGAAGAGAGCAAAGTATTGCAACCGCCCGGCATCAAAAGGAGACGCCGGTGTGATTTTAACAAGAATAAGCGCCGCTGTTTTGGCAGTTATTTTAGCGGTGATTTCAGCGGGGTGCGCTCAGGGAGAAAACGCACAACAGGCAGAAAATAACTTAAATAATTCCGCAGCCCAAAATTCACCGCAGGAGACAGAGCGGGAAATACAGGCTGATGAACAACTCAATAATGAAAACTTAGTGACACAGGGAACAGAAGAATACCGGGGGTTTGTTGTCGATAATGTATATCATTCGGAGAACGACGGCGATATCCATTACAGTGTTTATTTTCCGGAGAGCTATGACGCAAATAAACAGTATGCTCTTTATATTACGCTTCCGGGATACGAGGGGCTCTACTTTCAGGGAGTGGCGCAAAATCTCAAATCTGAGGAGTTTGCGTTTGACGGGGAGGTTATGGGCTGGCTGTTTAAGCGGAGTTATTAAATATTAAAAGAATAAGCAGAAAAGAGGTTAAATATGAAGTACAGGACATTGGGAAAAGATTTGACGGTGTCGGCAGTAGGACTTGGATGCATGGGTTTTTCTCATGCGTACGGAGCGCCGACAGAGGAAAAAGAGGCAATACGTATAATTCAGCAGGCCGCGGATATGGGATATACATTTTTTGATACGGCGGAAATCTACGGTACGCAGGACGAGCCGTTTCTGAACGAAAAAATTGTGGGAGAAGCCCTGAAACCTTATCGCGATAAAGTGATAATAGCCACAAAATTCGGAATCAGATTTGACACATCGGGTAATCAGGTGCCGTATCCGCTTGTGACAAATTCGCGCCCCGAGCGTATCCGTGAATCTGTGGAGGGCTCTTTAAAGAGGCTTCAGATTGATTATATTGATTTGTATTTTCAGCACCGCATAGACGACGATATTCCTCCGGAAGAGGTGGCTGGTACAATGTCTGAACTGATGAAGGAGGGCAAAATTACCCATTGGGGAATTTCAGAGGCAAATGAGGAGTATCTTCGCCGCGCCGATGTGGTTTGTCCGGTAACTGCCGTAGAAAACCGTTATTCTATGATGGCAAGGCAATACGAGTCTTTATTTCCTGTGCTGGAAGAGCTGGGAGTGGGATTTGTTGCGTTTTCACCTATGGCTAACGGGCTTCTGACAGGCAAATACGGAAAAGAATCACAGTTTGATAAGCGGTACGATTACAGAAGCAGCATGCCTCAATTCGAGGCAGACAGTTACGACAAGAACAAAGAGCTGTTCAGACTTCTTGAAAATACAGCAAAGGAAAAGAATGCAACCTGCGGACAGATTTCAATGGCATGGATGCTCTGTAAGAAGCCGTATATAGTGCCGATTCCGGGAACAAGAAAACAGGAGCGTCTGCTGGAAAACGCAGGCGCGTCAGAGGTGCGTCTCACAACGCAGGAGGTAGAGGCGTTAGATAAGGCGCTGGATGCTATGGAAATGTCAGCTGTATTCGGAGGCACAGGAATTATTAAGAAATAGAAAATTTATTTTAAATATATGTTATCTGAGAAATAAAGCAGAGCTGATAAAACAGACTGTATACCTTTCGGTATATACTGATAAACATTTTGAAACTTCTGTTTAGGAAAACATCCGGTTAAAATAGGAACAGAAGAAATATAAAAGCAGATTAATGGAAGATTAGTGCGAAAAATAAGCTCGATAGCTTATTTTTCACACGGCTGTTTGTGCCGGAGCGTCACAAACAGCTTCTATCGCAGAAGAAAAATCGCCTGCGCGAATTTTTCTTCGCGTTCCTTCGCAATAAACCGCTTCGGAATGGAGGATTATTATGAAATATGCAGAATTAAACAACGGAATTAAAATGCCTCATGAAGGCTTTGGAGTTTTTCAGGTTGCGGACCCTAAACAGTGCGAGCAGGCTGTCCTGGATGCCATTGACAGCGGTTACAGGCTGATTGATACTGCGGCTGCCTATATGAATGAAGAAGCTGTCGGAGAGGCAATAAAAAAATGCGGAGTTGAGCGAAGCGAGCTCTTTATTACAACAAAACTTTGGGTACAGGACGCAAGCTATGACGGTGCAAAAAAGGCTTTTGAGACCTCGCTTAAAAAGCTTGGCTTGGAATATCTCGATTTGTACCTGCTGCACCAGCCTATGGGCGATTATTACGGCGCGTACCGCGCAATGGAGGAGCTTTACAAGGAAGGGCTTATCCGCGCAATCGGCGTGTGCAACTTCTATCCTCATGTGCTTGCTGATTTGTGCGAAACGGCAGAGGTGATTCCTGCTGTAAACCAGGTTGAGCTTCATCCGTTTTTCCAGCAGGAGGATGCTTTAAAGCTGATGAAAGAATACGGAGTTGTCCCGGAGGCATGGGGACCGTTTGCTGAGGGAAATCATGGAATTTTCACGCATCCGGTGCTTACCGCTGTCGGCGAAAAGTACGGTAAAACTGCGGCTCAGGTTGCTCTGCGCTGGAATGTACAGAGAGGCGTGGTTGTAATTCCTAAGTCTGTTCACAAAAACCGAATGGAGCAGAATTTTGATATTTGGGATTTTGAGTTGAGCGATGAGGATATGGCTGAAATCGCAAAGCTGGATATAGGACACAGTGAGATTGTAAATCACTATGACCCGAAATTTGTCAAGATGCTGCATGGTATGAAAATTCACGGATAAAAACTGAAAAGGCGTACCCTGCGGACCTGCAAGGCGCGCCTTTTCCGATATGACAGAAAGGAAATATAAATTTATGAAAAGAATAATTTCTCTTATATTGATTTCCGCTATCTGTTTCAGTCTCACAGCCTGCGGCGGCAGTAATGACAGAACATCAAATAATACGGCAGTCAATAACACGTCTCAAAATCAAACTTCCTATTCAGGAAGCGCGGCAGCCGGCAGCGGAAAGATTTTAATTGCATATTTTGCGGAGGCGGAAAACAGTGAGGTTGATGTGGTTGCGTCTCCAAGTGTCGTGACTGTAAACGGAAAGACGGTCGGCCGTATGCGTGCTTTGGCTGATATGATACAGAGCAGAACAGGCGGAGACCTCTTCTGTATTCAGACGTCTGTTCAATATCCCGGCGATATTGGCGATTTGATTGATTATGCTGCCGAGGAGCAGGATAAAAATGCGCGTCCGGAGCTGACTGCACATATTGAAAATTTTGATGACTACGATACCGTTTTTGTGGGTTATCCGAATTGGTGGTATGATATGCCGATGGTTATGTACAGCTTTTTTGATGAGTATGACTTTTCAGGCAAAACTATTATTCCGTTTAACTCTCATAACGGCAGCCGCTTTTCAGACACCATACAGACAATCTCAGAGCTGGAGCCGAATGCGACTGTAATTAAGGACGGATTTACTGTCAATGAACGTGATGTTGCGGATTCTGCCGACGATATAGCAGACTGGTTAAGCGGACTGGGATATTAAGCAGAGCCGCTTAACTCTCAGCAATAAAAAAGAATATCTCGACAGAGTTATTTTCTCTGTCGTATACAATACGGTCAACAATACTTCTGAGAGCGTTGGCACGGGTTTCTTTTGGCTGAGAGTTATCCTTTATAATTGTGCAGACGGACTTCAGAGATTTAATCATATCTGTTGATTTGTCTCTGCTGTCTGCCTCAGCTTTTGATTTATTAATATATTCAAGAATATCGTTTTTTTCAGCCAGCAGAAGCTGTTTGTTTTTTCTGTATTCCTCAAGAGTGTCTATACCCTCTCGGTAAGCCTGTTTTATACGGTTTTCCTTTAAATCAAGTCTCTTGAGCCGGGATTTTAATATATTTTCCTCATCAGATGATTCAGAGGAGGCTGTCAGTTCAAATGTTCCGTGTTCCGCGACAACTGTCTCAAACGCCTCAAATACCAATGCTTCAAGCTGTTCGGCTTTTATCCTGTGAGACTCTGTACAGCTTCCCTTTGAGTATTTAAGGCATTGAAATGTTCCGCTGTTTACCGAACAGACAAGAGAAGAGCCGCAGCAGGAGCACTTAACGCTTCCCGACAGCCAATGTTTAAGAGACGCAGGCGCCCTTTGCCTGTAAGACCGTGCCGAGCAGGCAATTCGCCGCTGTGTGCGCTCAAATAACTCATCGTCTATTATAGCCATGTGCGCGGCGTCGGCTATAATCCATTCCGACTTGTCTTTGATAGTGTGGTCGGCGTGATTTTGTCTGTTCCAGCGCACTTTTCCGCAGTAGAAGGGGTTTTGGAGTATGTATTTAATTGTTCGGGCTTCATACAGAGCGCCGCGCCTGGTGCGGCAGCCGAGAGAGTTGAGCTCTCTTGCTATCTCAAGACAGCTTTTGAGATTGTTGGTATATTCGTTATATATTTTTCTCACAACCGCTGCCTGTTCACTGTCAATCTCCGGGATTTTCGTGTCATTGTTCATCTTATAGCCAAGCGGGCAGCAGGCCTGATAGCCGCCCCTCAGAGCTTTTTCTGTCATTCCCCGCTTAAC
>CASFUI010000196.1 GCA_949297565.1 uncultured Eubacteriales bacterium | reverse complement strand
CTCTTTGTCACCGGGTAAAGAGGTATGCGTCAGACTTTCTATCGTTAGGTCATTGAAGATAGAAGGCTCTGACGTTTTTTTGTTTTAATGAGGTTAGTATGAAAAATCACGCTGAAACGCTGATTTTTCATACAGCTATTTGTTTCTGAGTGAAAACAAATAGCTCTGATGGCAGATGAGAAACCGCCTGCGCGGATTTCTCATCGCCTCATCACGACAAGTCGCTCGGAAATGGGGATTAGTATGAAATCAAAAACACTTTTGAAAGAATTTATTCAATACGCCAGTCTTAATGTATTCGGCATGATTGGACTGTCATGCTATATCTTTGCCGATACCTTCTTTGTTTCAAGGGGATTAGGCGCAAACGGACTAACGGCGCTTAATTTAGCAGTCCCCGTTTACAGCTTTGTTCATGGCTGCGGTCTGATGTTCGGAATGGGCGGAGCAACAAAATATTCTATATATACAGGTCAAAAAGAATATAAAAACGCAAATAAAGTTTTTTCCAATACTGTGTATTCAATGGCTTTATTGTCTATATTTTTCTTCGCTGCAGGAATATTTTTATCTGGAAAAATCACATCACTGTTAGGCGCCGACGCAGAAGTTTTTGCCGATACAAAAACATATTTACAGGTTATTCTGCTGTTTGCTCCCGCTTTTATGACAAATGACACGCTGATATGCTTTGTGAGAAATGACGGAAACCCACGGCTATCTATGATTGCAATGCTTACGGGAAGTCTCTCTAATGTTGTGCTGGATTATGTGTTTATTTTTCCGTTAAATATGGGAATGTTCGGAGCTGTGTTTGCGACCGGACTTGCGCCTGTCATCAGTATTATTATACTATCTAAACACTGGATAACAGGACAAAAGAAGATGCATATTGAGAACAGGCTCCGTTTAGAAAAGCCGAAGCTGGAGCCCGGCCTGACGGCAAACACCGTATCATTGGGAATACCGTCTTTAGTCACGGAATTTGCCTCAGGAATTGTAATGATTGTTTTTAACTCCATAATATTAAGACTGGAGGGAAATATCGGCGTAGCGGCATATGGCGTTGTGGCAAACCTCTCACTTGTCGTAATGGCTGTTTATACAGGGATAGCCCAGGGAACTCAGCCTGTCTTAAGCAAGGCTTACGGCCGCAGAAACAATAATGACATAAAACAGCTTTTGAAATACGCAATAACGGCAATGCTGCTTATCTCATGCTGTATATATCTGATTTTCTCAATATTTACCGCTCCGATTGCTGGAATATTCAACAGTGAAGGCGACATGCAGCTTCAGCGTATCGCAGAAATCGGATTAAGGCTGTATTTTACCGCTGTTCCGTTTGCAGGGTTTAATATTATAATATCTACATACTTTACATCGACAGAGAGAGCATTGCCCGCACAAATTATTTCTCTGTCGAGAGGAATGTTGCTTATCATTCCGATGTCCTTTTTGATGTCCTTTTTATTGGGAATGACCGGGGTATGGCTGTCCTATCCGGTTACAGAAGGTATTGTCGCTTTAATGGGCGTTATATTCTATAAAAAATTCACGTTAAAAAATCTGCCGGCGTAAGCGGCAAAAAGAGAAGTCCGACTGTGGACTTCTCTTTTCTAATATAAAAGCATATCTTACTAATTGCAGCTTACTGCCAAATACCTGTCAGATATTAACCTTTACTATACGAGGACGCAGTCCTCCCTCCTCAAGCTTCTTTACTATTTCTTCCTTATGTTCATGTCCGAAAGCCTCAATCGTAATTCTAAGCTCGACAGTTGCCTTTCTGTTGATGCTTACAAACTGGTTGTGCTCAAGCTTGATTACATTTCCGTTTGCCTCCGCGATAATAGACGCAACCTTAACCAGCTCGCCCGGCTTATCAGGAAGCAGCACAGACACCGTAAATATTCTGCTTCTTCTTACAAGTCCCTGCTGAACAACAGAAGACATCGTTATGACATCCATATTTCCGCCTGAAAGAATTGAGACAATTTTTTTGTCCTTAACATTCATCTGCTTTAATGCCGCAACAGTGAGAAGTCCTGAATTTTCAACAATCATCTTGTGATTTTCTACCATGTCAAGAAACGCTACAATAAGATCCTCGTCAGGTACGGTAATTATGCTGTCAAGATTTTTCTGAAGATACGGAAAAAGCTTGCTTCCCGGAGTCTTTACAGCAGTTCCGTCAGCAATAGTGTTGACGGAAGGAAGGGTAACAACCTTTCCGGCCTTTAATGATTCCTGAAGACAGTTTGCTCCGGCAGGCTCAACACCAATAACCTTGACATTCGGATTTAAGAGCTTTGCAAGAGTTGATACCCCCGTTGCAAGTCCGCCGCCGCCGATAGGCACTAAAATATAATCCACGGTCGGAAGCTCCTTGATAATCTCCATGGCTATGGAACCCTGACCGGTAGCAACATCCAAATCATCAAACGGATGCACAAATGTAAGTCCCTGCTCCTGTGCAAGCTTCATCGCATACTCGCATGCCTCGTCATATACATTTCCATAGAGAACGACCTTTGCACCATAGCCCTTTGTCCGGTTTACCTTGATAAGAGGAGTTGTTGTCGGCATTACGACAGTAGCGTTTACACCGTATTTCTGGGCCGCATAAGCGACTCCCTGGGCATGGTTTCCGGCTGACGCCGTAATAAGTCCCTTCTTTCTTGCCTCCTCAGACATAGTGCTGATTTTGTAATACGCGCCTCTTACCTTATACGCGCCTGTATACTGCATATTTTCAGGCTTAAAATATACCTTGTTTCCTGTCTGAGCGCTGAAATATTCACTGTATACAAGTTTAGTCTCCAGTGTAACCTCCTTTACCTTTTCTGCTGCTTCCTCAAATTTTTTTAATGTAAGCTCTTCCATAATTTCCTCCATTCTTAAAACTTCCTACTGCTCTGCACTATTTTCATCTATATCAAACAAAGCGTTTACAAACACATCAGAATTAAACTTCTGCAAATCTTCGACATGTTCTCCTACTCCGACATATTTGACAGGTATTCCCATTTCAGCCTGAATGGCCACAGCAATACCGCCTTTTGCCGTACCGTCCATCTTTGTAAGGACAATTCCCGTAATATCCGTTACCTCTTTAAATTCCCTAAGCTGTGACAGCGCGTTCTGCCCTGTAGTCGCGTCAAGCACAATCAGATTTTCTCTGTAAGCCTCCGGATAAGAGCGCTCTATAACTCTGTCAATTTTTTTGAGCTCCTCCATAAGGTTTTTCTT
>CASFUI010000195.1 GCA_949297565.1 uncultured Eubacteriales bacterium | reverse complement strand
TTCAGATAGGTGAAGAGAGAGAGTATGGCGTTGGTATGTTCTTCTTTCCGCAGGATGAACTGAAGAGAAACCAGGCAAAGAAAATGTTTGAAATTATTGTCGAGAAGGAGGGAATGGAATTCCTCGGCTGGAGGGAAGTCCCTACATATCCTAATGTTCTCGGCAAGAAAGCTGTTGACTGCATGCCTTACATTATGCAGGCGTTTGTAAAGAAGCCTGCTGATGTTGAGAAGGGAATAGATTTCGACAGAAAGCTCTATGTTGCTAGACGTGTGTTTGAGCAGACAAATGAGGACACATATGTGGTATCGCTTTCAAGCAGAACTATTGTGTATAAGGGTATGTTTCTTGTAGGACAGCTCCGTCAGTTCTTCGGTGATTTGGAGGATGCGGATTACGAATCAGCTATTGCTATCGTACATTCAAGATTTTCGACAAACACAAACCCGAGCTGGGAGCGTGCTCATCCTAACAGATTTATCGTACATAACGGGGAAATCAACACTATAAAGGGAAATGCCGACAGAATGCTCTCGCGTGAGGAGACAATGTACTCGGACTACCTTGAAACTGAAATGGCGAAGATTACGCCTGTCGTTAATACAAACGGCTCAGACTCGGCTATGCTTGATAATACGCTTGAATTTCTTGTTATGAACGGTATGCCTCTTCCGCTGGCTGTTATGATTACAATTCCGGAGCCGTGGAGCAACAACAAGGCAATGGCACAGGAGAAAAAGGATTTTTACCAGTACTATGCAACGATGATGGAGCCGTGGGACGGACCCGCGTCAATCCTTTTCTCAGACGGCGATATTATGGGAGCGGTGCTTGACCGAAACGGTCTGCGCCCGTCGCGTTACTATGTGACAAATGACGACTATCTCATTCTCTCCTCAGAGGTAGGTGTGCTCCCGATAGATGAGAGCAGAATAAAGGTTAAGGACAGACTGAGACCGGGAAAAATGCTTCTGGTTGACACTGTAAAGGGAGAGCTTATCGATGACGAAGAGCTTAAGCAAAAGTACGCAACTAAGCAGCCATACGGCGAATGGCTTGACAATAACCTTATACAGCTGCACGATTTAAAGATTCCTAACCAGAAAGTGCCTATGCACACGAAGGAGGAACGTGCGAGACTTCAGAAGGCATTCGGCTATACTTATGAGGATTTAAAGAACTCAATTCTTCCGATGGCGTTAAACGGCTCAGAGCAGATAGGGGCGATGGGAATTGATACTCCGCTGGCAGTTCTCTCAAACAAGCATCAGCCGCTGTTTAATTATTTTAAGCAGCTTTTTGCGCAGGTTACCAATCCGCCTATTGACTCTATCCGTGAGAAGGTTGTAACAGCTACTACAGTTTATCTCGGAACAGACGGAAATGTATTGGAGGAGAAGGCTGAAAACTGCAAGCAGCTAAAGATTAATCATCCTATTCTTACAAATACAGACCTTTTGAAGATTAAAAATATGAAGGTTGACGGATTTAAAGTAGAGACAATTCCTATTATCTACTATAAAAACACCTCTCTTGAGAAGGCAATCGACCACCTCTATGTAGAAGTTGACAGAGCTCACAGGGAGGGGGCAAATATCATCATACTCTCAGACAGGGGAGTTGACGAAAACCACGTTGCAATTCCTTCACTGCTTGCGGTTTCTGCGCTTCAGCAGTACCTTGTACAGACAAAGAAGAGAACTGCTATGGCTGTAATCTTAGAGAGCGGAGAGCCTAGAGAAGTTCACCATTTTGCAACGCTTCTCGGATACGGCGCTTCTGCCATTAATCCGTATCTCGCGCAGGAGAGCATCCAGGAGCTTATTGATTTGAATATGCTCGACAAGGATTACTATGCGGCTGTTGACGATTACAACAGCGCAATTCTCGGAGGCATTGTTAAAATTGCGGCCAAAATGGGTATTTCGACAATTCAGTCATATCAGGGAGCTAAGATTTTTGAGGCAATAGGTATCAATTCTGATGTTATAAATAAGTACTTTAAGGGAACGGTGAGCAGAATTGAGGGTATCAGTCTTTCGGATATTCAGGAGGATGTTGAGACGCTTCATTCAAAGGCTTTTGACCCGCTTGGACTTCCTACCGATACGACGCTTGACAGCAACGGTGCGCATAAGTTCAGAAGCGGAAAGGAGGAGCACTTATATAATCCTCAGACAATACATCTGCTTCAGCTTGCGACGAGGACAGGAGACTACAATGTATTTAAGGAATATACAAAGCTTGTAAATAAAGATACGGGCGCAATGAACTTAAGAGGCCTTATGGACATTAAGTTCCCTAAGAAAGGTATAAATATAGACGAGGTTGAGAGCGTTGATTCTATCGTGCGCAGGTTTAAGACAGGCGCCATGTCATATGGCTCAATCTCAAAGGAAGCTCATGAGACTATGGCTATTGCGATGAACATGCTTCATGGTAAGTCAAACAGCGGCGAGGGCGGCGAGGAGGAAGAGCGCCTCACTGTCGGTCCTGACGGCTTGAATAAATGTTCGGCAATCAAGCAGGTTGCATCGGGACGTTTCGGCGTGACCTCAAGATATCTGGTTAGCGCTCAGGAGATTCAGATTAAGATGGCTCAGGGAGCTAAGCCGGGTGAGGGCGGACATCTTCCTGGAAAGAAGGTTTATCCTTGGATTGCAAAGACACGTCTCTCAACACCGGGAGTATCGCTTATCTCACCTCCGCCTCATCACGATATTTATTCTATCGAGGATTTGGCGCAGCTTATATATGATTTGAAAAATGCGAACAAGAATGCGCGTATTTCAGTTAAGCTTGTATCTGAGGCGGGCGTCGGCACGGTTGCATCGGGCGTTGCAAAGGCGGGAGCGCAGGTTATCCTGATTTCCGGATATGACGGAGGTACAGGAGCGGCTCCTAGAAGTTCTATTCACAATGCGGGACTTCCGTGGGAGCTCGGACTTGCTGAGGCTCATCAGACACTCACAATGAACGGACTGAGAAATAAAGTTATAATAGAGACAGACGGTAAGCTTATGAGCGGACGCGATGTTGCTATCGCCGCTATGCTGGGAGCGGAGGAGTTCGGTTTTGCGACTGCACCGCTTGTAACTATGGGCTGTGTGATGATGAGAGTATGTAATCTCGATTCATGTCCTGTAGGAGTTGCTACACAGAATCCTGAGCTCAGAAAGAAATTTGCGGGCAAGCCTGAGTATGTTGTGAATTTTATGAGATTTATAGCGCAGGAGCTTCGCGAGTATATGGCGAAACTGGGTGTGAGGACAGTTGACGAGCTGGTTGGAAGAACTGATTTCCTTGAACAGAGAGATGTGCCTGAGAGCGGACGCTCAAGAAAGGTTGATTTATCTAAAATTTTGGATAATCCATATATCAAAGAGGCTTCAAAGATACATTATGATAAGAAAAATGTGTTTGACTTTGAGCTTGAAAAGACAATTGACGAAAAAATTCTGCTTAAGAAATTTGCGGCAGCTTTAGATGAAGGGCAGAAGAGAAGCATTGAGGTTGATGTTACAAACACAGACCGCACTGTGGGAACTCTTCTTGGAGCTGAAATTACAAGGAGATTCGGTGAGACTCTTGAGGAGGACACCTATACAGTAAAGTGCAACGGAGCCGGAGGACAGAGCTTTGGTGCGTTTGTTCCTAAGGGGCTCACTCTTGAGCTTGTTGGAGACAGCAACGATTATTTCGGAAAGGGTCTTTCGGGCGGAAAGCTTATAGTATATCCTCCGACAGGAAGTACTTATAAAGAAGATGAAAATATAATTATCGGTAATGTTGCTCTTTACGGGGCTACGAGCGGAAAAGCGTTTATCAACGGTGTTGCCGGCGAGCGATTCTGTGTCAGAAATTCGGGAGCGACAGCGGTTGTTGAGGGCTGCGGCGATCACGGCTGTGAGTACATGACGGGCGGACGCGTTGTTGTACTTGGAAAAACAGGAAAGAACTTTGCTGCAGGTATGAGCGGCGGTATTGCATATGTTCTCGATGAGGACACAAGTCTCTATAAGAGAATGAACAAGCAGCTTGTCTCTATGGAGTCTGTGACAGATAAGTATGATGTGCTTGAGCTCAAGGAGCTTATCACGGAGCATGTTGCGTACACGAATTCAAAGAAGGGCAAAGAAGTTCTCGACAATTTTGGCGAATATCTTCCTAAGTTTAAGAGAATTATTCCTCATGACTACAAGAAGATGCTTAACACTATTGTTCAGATGGAAGAGAAGGGCTTGAGCAGCGAGCAGGCTCAGATTGAGGCGTTCTACGCAGTGACAAAGTAAAGTGCTGTATGAGTGCTTAGGATAATCCACGGAGGATTTCGGGCATGTGCAGTGTGAGTGATTAAGCGATTACCGAAAGGAGATTTTTATGGGAAAGCCAACAGGATTTTTGGAATATGAGCGAAAAGAAGCGAAAGCAGTTTCGCCTAAAGAGAGAATAAAGAATTTTAATGAATTTCATACTCCTCTGTCTGAGGATGAACAGAGACGTCAGGCTGCGCGCTGTATGGACTGCGGCGTGCCGTTCTGCCAGTCAGGCATGAATATTAAGGGCATGACATCGGGATGTCCGTTAAACAATCTTATTCCTGAGTGGAATGACCTTGTATATACGGGAAACTGGGAGGAGGCTTACAACAGACTTCACAAGACCAGCAATTTTCCGGAATTTACGAGCCGCGTCTGCCCTGCGCTGTGTGAGAAGGCATGTACCTGCGGTTTGAATGGGGACGCTGTGTGCACCAAGGAAAATGAGATGGCGATTATCGAGCGCGCCTATGAAAACGGCTGGGCGGGTCCTAAGCCGCCTAAGGTCAGAACAGGAAAGCGGATTGCTGTTGTCGGCTCAGGCCCTGCCGGGCTTGCGGCGGCAGACCAGCTCAACACAAGAGGCCATATAGTTACAGTATTCGAAAGGTCTGACAGAATCGGGGGGCTGTTAAGATACGGCATTCCTAATATGAAGCTTGAAAAGCACATTATAGACAGAAAGCTCGACGTAATGAGAGAGGAGGGCGTTGAATTTGTAACTGAGGCAAATGTAGGTGAGAAAATCAAAGCGAAGAAGCTGATGGATGAGTATGACGCCGTAATTCTCGCGTGCGGGGCTTCAAATCCGAGAGATATCAACGCGCCGGGCAGAGACGCCAACGGAATATATTTTGCGGTAGATTTCTTGAAGTCTACAACAAAGAGTTTGCTGGACTCTGATTTTGGCGATGGAAAGTATATATCTGCCAAGGATAAAAATGTTATTGTTATCGGAGGCGGAGATACTGGAAATGACTGTGTGGGAACATGCATACGCCATGGTTGCAAATCGGTTACGCAGCTTGAGATGATGCCTAAGGCTCCTGATTTCAGGAGCGAGAACAATCCATGGCCGCAGTGGCCTCTCGTCTGCAAAACCGATTACGGTCAGGAGGAGGCAATCGCGGTGTTTGGACATGACCCTCGTGTATATACAACAACCGTAAAGGAGTTTAAGAAGGATAAAAAGGGAAATCTTGAAAAGGTTGTAACTGTAAGGCTTGAGTCTAAGGTTGACGAAAAAACGGGAAGAAAAATGATGGTGCCTGTGGAGGGCAGTGAAAAAGAGCTTCCATGTGAGCTCGTGCTTATCGCGGCAGGATTCCTCGGAGTGCAGAAGTATGTGACTGATGCTTTCGGGGTGGAGCTTACAGAGCGCACAAACATTAAGACTGAGCAGGACGGCTTTGCGACAAATGTACAGGGCGTGTTTACCGCGGGCGACTGCCACACGGGACAGTCTCTTGTTGTAAAAGCAATCCGTCAGGGGCGCGACTGTGCAAGAGAAGTTGACCGTTATCTCATGGGATATACAAACCTGTGATAGCTATTGGACATACAAAATTATAAGCGGGGGCGGCGTGGCCGTCCCCGCTTCTTGTCTCGGTGGACTGAGAAACGCAAATGTGTTATGATATATAAAATGCACATTATATGAGGCAAAGAACAGGAGGATAAAATGAAGAAAATTACGCGCAAATTGAAAAAAATTTCAAAGCTTTTATTTGGACGTACGGCTTTTGTAATCTTTTCTGTCCTTATGCAGCTGGTTTTCTTTATTGTAATCTCAAACTGGATGTATACGTATTCTGTGCTGATATACGCTGTGTTTGTTCTTATAGGCGCGCTTGTTGTCATACATATTTTTAATGAAAATTCCAATGCGAGTTTTAAAATGGCATGGATGCTTCCTGTGCTTATAATTCCGGTATTCGGAACTCTGATGTATATTTTTGTCAATCTTCAGCCGGGTACAAAAATAATGCGCATGAGGCTTGACATGATTGACAAACAGCTTCATGAGAGCGAAGAGTACAATCAGAATATATACGATGAGCTTGATGGAGTATCACATGGTGAGAACGGGCTGTCCACATATCTGTATAATGCAGGTGATTTTCCTGCATATAAGGATAACGGAATTATGTTTTTTCCTCTTGGTGAAAATAAATTTGAAGAGATGCAAAAGCAGCTCAAAGCGGCTAAAAAGTTTATATTTATGGAATATTTTATAGTTACAGACAGCTATATGTGGAGAACTATACTTGATATTCTGAAGCAGAAGGCGGCAGAGGGGGTGGAGGTCCGTTTTATGTATGACGGAATGTGCAGTCTTATGCTGTTGCCGTACGGATATTATAAAGAATTGGAAAAATTCGGAATACAGTCAAGACCTTTTTCACAGATTCGTCCGGTGCTCTCAACAGTACAGAATAACCGCGACCACAGAAAGATATTAGTGATAGACGGAGAGACGGTTTTTACCGGGGGGATTAATCTTGCCGATGAATATATTGACAGGCTTGACAGGTTTGGCCACTGGAAAGATACTGCTGTTATGATTAAGGGGGATGCTGTCAAGAGTTTTACATACATGTTTCTGAAAATGTGGCAGGTGGCCGGAAAGAAGAGCGGTATCGAGCAGGATGAGCTTAAAAAGTATATTCTGAACGTAAGCAGAGAACAGTGTATGCGGGAATTTGACAGAGACAACGGGCTTATCAGGAGCGGAGGGTATGTGATACCTTACGGAGACAGTCCTTTTTCTTCCGAGAGAATAGGCAAGAGGGTATATGTCGATATTTTAAACCGTGCTGCGAAGTATGTTCATATTATGACGCCGTACCTGATTTTGGATGACGAGATGATTGCCGCTCTGTGTTACTGTGCAAAGAGAGGCGTTGAGACGATAATTATAATGCCTCATATACCGGATAAGGTCTATGCGTATCTTCTGGCGAGGACGTATTATCTTGAGCTTATCGAAAAAGGAGTGCATATTTATGAGTATACTCCGGGGTTTGTGCATGCGAAAGAATTTATCAGCGATGACGTAAGGGCTACAGTGGGAACGGTAAATCTTGATTTCAGAAGCATGTATCTTCATTTTGAGTGCGGAGCATATATTTATAAAAATGAAGTAATCAGAGATATTGAGCTTGATTTTATGAAAACTCTTAAAAAATGTCAGAAAATTACGCCGGAGGACTGTAAAAAGTATCCGTGGTACAAAAAGGCGGCAGGTCAGATACTCCGTTTGATAGCGCCTCTTATGTAGATGATTTTTTTAAGTCTTTCGGAACTATTTGGAACGGACGTTCCGGGACTTTCTGGTTGTTTTTATCGGTTTGATGTAGTATTATTATTGTACTAAAATAAAAACAAGGCTACATAAGGAGGAACGAATATGTTTACAGTTACGGTAATGTTGGATTCAGTCGAGAAGGTGCAGAGGTTTGTGAGTGTTATCAGCAAGTATACGTGTTCGTTTGACATAGAATCAGGGCATAGCTGTGTTGATGCCAAGTCATTGGTTGGTTTGTTCAGCCTTGACCTCAGCAAACCGCTTCATCTTACAATACAGGACGAAGGAGAACAGCTTGAGGATATTTTAAGAGATATTCAGGAATTTATGGGATATTAGTCGGATTACTGATTGATACTGATATGTTAAAGAAAATCCACAGTGTGATTGATGTGCTGACGATATGAAAATTACACGCTTTATGCAGGCGGGGATTTTGTGATTAAAGCGTAAAACACTGGCGGATTTTCTTTTTTTGTGGTATAATAACAAAGATACTTGCAACTTTTAGACAGAATGGATAGAGGTGATTTATTGAAAATTGTAAACGAAAAGCTTAAAGAAAAGCTTAAGGAAAAGCTGAAAGAATCACTAAAGGCGGTAATGCCTGTTGTTGCGATTCTTATTATTCTCAGCTTTACGATTGCCCCGATTACGCCGAGTATTTTATTGTGCTTCATAGTCGGAGCCGTGCTTGTAATGGCGGGTATGATGTTCTTTACGTTAGGGGCAGAGATGTCTATGACGCCTATGGGGGAAAAAGTCGGAGCCTGTATGACTCAGAGTAAAAAAATCTGGTTTATCGTTATCATGTCCTTTGTGCTGGGGGTGATTATCACGATTTCTGAGCCGGATTTGCAGGTGTTGGCTACTCAGGTACCGTCCGTACCTAATATGACGCTCATATTGTCGGTGGCAGTAGGAGTCGGTCTTTTTCTGGTGGTTGCTCTTTTGCGTATGTTTATAGGAATAGCGCTTCCGCCTCTTCTTACATTTTTTTACATCATTATTTTTACGCTTGTATTTTTTGTTCCGGAAAGTTTTCGTGCCGTAGCTTTTGATTCGGGCGGAGTGACGACCGGACCTATGACAGTTCCGTTTATAATGGCATTAGGTGTTGGTATTGCATCTATACGTAACGACCACCATGCTGCCGATGACAGTTTTGGTCTTGTCGCTCTTTGTTCCATCGGACCTATCATGGCTGTAATGATTTTGGGTATGATTTATAAGCCGGCAGAGAGCAGCTATGCTGCCGCGGTTATGCCGGAGATTTCAGATTCGGTTGAACTGTGGAAAATGTTTGGCGAGGGACTTCCTACTTATATAGAAGAGATTGCCGTATCGCTGCTGCCGATTATAGTTGTATTCGGACTTTTTCAGATTTTTGCACTGAGGCTTTCAGGAAGAAATCTTGCCAGAATAATAATCGGACTTGTGTACACATATATAGGTCTGGTGCTTTTCCTGACAGGCGCCAATGTAGGATTTATGCCTGCCGGAAATTATCTTGGAAATGTTTTGGCATCTCTTGATTATAAGTGGATTCTCGTTCCGATAGGTGCGCTCATTGGTTACTTTATAGTAAAGGCTGAGCCTGCGGTATATGTGCTTAATCATCAGGTTGAGGAGATGACTGACGGAGCAATCTCAGCAAAAGCTATGGGAATAAGCCTTTCGCTTGGAGTTTCGCTGTCAGTTGCTCTTGCTATGATAAGAGTTATTTGGAGAATACCTATTCTGTGGTTTTTAATTCCGGGATACGCGATTGCAATAGGACTTTCATTTTTCGTACCGAAAATTTTTACTGCGATAGCGTTTGACTCGGGCGGAGTTGCGTCGGGACCTATGACTGCGACATTTTTGCTGCCTCTCGCGCAGGGAGCATGTATTGCGGTTGGCGGAAATATCGTGACAGACGCGTTTGGCGTGGTTGCTATGGTTGCGATGACGCCGCTTATAACCATACAGATACTGGGAATGGTATACAAGATTAAGCAGAATGCAGCCAATACCGGAGTGGAATACGCTTACGATGCTTTGGATGACGATGCGATTATTGAGTTGTAGGAGGCCGTAATATGAGTGAATTATATATGATGGTCACTATTACAAATCGTAATCTGACCAAAAAATTTATGGATTTTTATGTACAGTCTGGGTTAGAGGTTTCTGCCATTACTGTTGGCATGGGAACTGCCGCCAGTGATATTCTGGACTATTTCGGACTGGAGGGAGCAGAAAAGGCTGTTATTTTTCATATTGTAACCGATACAAAATGGAAAGAAGTAAAGCAGGGGCTTCAGCGCAGAATGAAAATTGACATACCGGGAATTGGTATAGCTTTCATAGTTCCTCTCAGCAGCATTGGCGGAAAGAAAGCGCTCAATTATTTAACCTGCGGACAGGAATTTGTTAAGGGAGATGAGTCAGTATTGAAAGAGACAAAGTATGAACTTCTTGTGGTAATTGCAAATCAGGGATATACAGAAATGGTGATGGACGCTGCACGCGAGGTATATGCGACAGGCGGAACAGTTATCCATGCAAAAGGGACAG
>CASFUI010000194.1 GCA_949297565.1 uncultured Eubacteriales bacterium | reverse complement strand
GCCATCCGAAGAACTGCTGCCCGCGAATAATCCGCCCAAGTCAAAAAAGCTCGGTACAAACATGATAATTCCGGCTAAAACTGCAACAATAATTGTTGTAACCATATAGCTCTTATTTTTAATATAATTCATCAGCTCAAACTGAAATATTACCCCAAATTTTTTCATGCCTTTGCACCTTCCTTCCGCGCATCCTTTTCTTCTGTCTCCTCTCCAACCTGAGATACAAAAATATCATTTAAGGACGGCTTATAAGTTTCAAAATGCTCTATATCTATATTCTGAGACATAATTCTGGTAAGAATCTCTTTTCTTGAGACATTTCCAATATTTCTCACAATCAGTTCATTCCTTGTTTTTCCTGTAATCTCTATAATATCAGAAAGAGTATTTTTAAGAAGCTGCTCCAGCTCATCAAGATTATAATTTACAGCTGATATAACTAGCTGATTTTCTCCGAATTTGCGCTTGATTTTTTCCAAATCTCCCGCCAAAACAACATCGCCTTTATTAATAATTACAATATCTTCACAAAACTCCTCAACATAGCTCATCTGATGACTTGAGAAAATCACTAATTTATTATCACTTATAAGCTCTTTTACTACATCCTGTAAAATCCTTGAATTTACCGGGTCAAGTCCGCTGAAAGGCTCATCGAGTATTACAATTTCAGGATTGCATACCAGAGTTGATGCAAGCTGGACCTTCTGCTGATTACCCTTAGAAAGAGTTTCGAGCTTTGCATTCTCGTATTCTGAAATTTCAAGCCTCTTAAGCCATTTCTTTGAATTAGCAATAGCCTCCGCCTTTGAAATTCCTCTGATTCTTCCAAGATAAACCATCTGGTCTATAACCTTTTTCTTAGGATATAAGCCTCTTTCCTCCGGCAGATAACCTATCAAATGCTTTCTCTGGTTGAATTTTTCACCATCGAGATACAGTTCTCCCGAATTTGCATGAAACACATCCATAAGAATTCTGATAGTTGTTGTCTTACCGGCTCCGTTTCTTCCCAGAAGTCCAAGCGCTCTGCCGCTTAATACTTCAAAAGAAATGCCGTGAAGCACCTGCTTATCACCAAACGACTTAGTGATATTTCTCACTTCTAACTTCATATAGCCCTCACATTCCGCGCAGTTTCTGCGCATTATTTATGCATTTGTATATGGTATAATTTTATCCTTATAAACTGTATAAAGGATACTTTTCATACACAAGTCAAAGTATATCAAAGCATAGCTGCTTTGTCTACTAAAACAAAAAAGAGTTCCTGCGATAAGCAATATGCTTATCTTCAGGAACTCTTTTTTGTTTTATAGCAGATTTAGAAACCGGCTATTACTGTGGCTGCTTGCCGATGTATGCAAGAATACCGCCGTCTACGTAAAGAATATGACCGTTTACTGCGTCTGATGCCTCTGAAGCGAGGAATACAGCAGGACCAGCTAACTCTTCAGGCTTTAACCATCTGTTTGCAGGTGTCTTAGCACAGATAAACTGGTCAAACGGATGTCTTGAGCCGTCTGGCTGAATCTCTCTAAGAGGAGCTGTCTGAGGTGTCTCAATGTAGCCAGGTCCGATACCGTTACACTGGATATTGTACTGACCGTACTCAGAGCAGATATTTCTTGTGAGCATCTTAAGACCACCCTTAGCTGCTGCGTATGCAGAAACTGTCTCGCGGCCTAACTCTGACATCATTGAACAGATGTTGATAATCTTGCCGTGACCTCTTTCAATCATTGAAGGTATAACAGCCTTAGATACGATAAACGGAGCGTTAAGGTCAACATCGATAACCTGTCTGAACTCTGCTGCTGTCATATCGCACATTGGAATTCTCTTAATGATACCTGCGTTGTTTACAAGAATATCAATAGGAGCAACTTCCTTTGCAATCTTAGCTACCATCTCATTGACAGCATTCTCATCTGTTACGTCGCAAACATAACCGTGAGCATCAATGCCTGCCTCCTTATATGCAGCCAAACCCTTATCTACTAACTCCTGCTTAATATCGTTGAATACGATTGTTGCACCTGCCTTAGCCATGCCTGATGCAATAGCGAAACCAATACCGTAAGAAGCACCGGTAACTAATGCTGTTTTTCCCTCAAGTGAAAAATTTACTGACATTTTCATTCTCCTTTTCTATAATTTTTTTATAAATGAAACCCTCTTAAGGTGTCATTTCTTATTTTTCCGAGTGTACAAATCACTCAATATACTTTGAAAATTCCAGATAACCGTCAAAGCAAATTATCTCAAATCCTTCATATCGACATCATCCATATCGTCAAAGTCCTGATTCTCTCCAACCATTCCCCAGATAAATGTATATGCGTGTGTTGCGGAAGCTGAGTGAATAGACCAGCTTGGCGATATAACCGCCTCCTCATTTCTCATAACAATGTGACGGGTCTCTGTCGGCTCACCCATATAATGGAAAACAACTGCATCCTCAGGAACTTCAAAATAAAGATAAACTTCCATTCTTCTGTCGTGTGTATGACAAGGCATCGTGTTCCAGACACTGCCCGGCTCAAGACATGTCATACCCATTTCAAGCTGACATGACTCAACTTGTCCAGGAAGTATGTATTTGTTGATTGTTCTGTGATTTGCGCTCTCAAGGCATCCCAGTTCTTTCTTATTCTCAGGAAGAATGTCCTTTGCAGGGTCGATAAATACAGTAGGATATGTCTTGTGCGCAGGAGCGCTGTTGAAATAAAACTTTGCAGGATTAGATGCATCGTCGCTTGAGAACTTAATCTCCTTTGCGCCCATTCCGATATACATTCCGTCTTTATACTTAAACTTGTACTCTTTTCCGTCAACAGTAACAGTTCCGTTTCCGCCGATATTGATAATTCCCATCTCTCGTCTTTCAAGGAAATACTGCGCGCGAAGCTCTGCCCCCGCCTCAAGTGTAAGCGTCTTAGCGGCAGGTGTAGCCGCACCTACAATAATTCTGTCAATCTGGCTGTATACAGTCTTGATTTCGTCAGCCACAAAAAGATTCTGCACAAGAAAATCATGTCTTAATCTGTCTGTATCATAATTCTTTACGTCTGCTGGATTTGCTCCCGGTCTAACTTCCATAACAACTCTCCTTTAAATAAATTCATTGTTTAATATGTTAGCACATTTTGAAAAAAATTACAATACACAATCCTTTTATTGACATGGCCGCATAAATAACACTATTATAACAATTACAGCACTCCATCAAACAAGCAATATTCTTTATGACAGGAAACAAAAATATGTAT
>CASFUI010000193.1 GCA_949297565.1 uncultured Eubacteriales bacterium | reverse complement strand
GGTAGATAGGCAGGAGGTGGAAGTGCGGCGACGCATTAAGCTGACCTGTACTAATAGGTCGAGGGCTTAACCTAAAAGGAGAGGTTAAGCGCTAATAAGAAGAGAGAAATCCGGAAGGAGAGAGGATGTAAAAAGGCTTTACAAAAGTGAAGCGGGATGATATATTTAATGTGCAGTTTTGAAGGAACAATTTATTGGAATAATATTTTGTTTTGGTTTAAAACGTCTGATTTGATACTTTTCAGTAAGTTTTAAACTTGCAGAATTTAATATTTAGGGGTGTGGTGAAGTGGTATCATAGGGGTCTCCAAAACCTTTGGTGGGAGTTCGATTCTCTCCACCCCTGCTATACAAAATATCCGAGTTCAGAAATGTACTCGGATATTTTGTATCTATTGCATATTTTTAGCGGTTTTAACAATGTATTTATAAAGTAACAGTTCAGCCCGCCTATTCGCAAAGCCGCGTCGCCGACGCTTTACCGCTGCTTTGCAGCTAACTTTGCTCATATCTGGCGCTCAGCTCATAAGCTGCACAACAAGCAATTTCATGCAAGTATGATTTGCTTGTTATACATCTTATGTCTGAACTGTTACTTTATAATTGAAAATTATCAATAAAAAACTTGATATACTTTTCTTTTTGTGTTTTTCTGTAAGCGATTCCGTACTCGATGGGAAGCTGGTCTTTGATAACGCGTATGTATAACCCTTCATGGTCCTTTGGAATACAAAATTCAGGAAGTATGGAGATGCCATAGCCGCTCTTTGCCATTAATATACTTGCCTGCTCGCTTTCACACATAATATGAAAATTGGTTTGTGAGTTGAGTGTGAGAAACATCTGTGCGGAGTTTCCTGGCTGGAAGGGTATAAGTTTAGGATTTAGGGTTATAAGACACTGGGATTCAAGCTCTTTAAAGGTCAGACTTTCGGCGTCAGCAAAATGAGAAAATTCAGGTTGTTCTGGAAAAACTGCATAGCTTTTCATATCTTTTATTTTTTTAAATGTGCAGTCCATATCGCCTATCATTTCTTTAGTGGCAAGCATAACTTCAAGATGATTGCTTTCAAACATTGTCCTGAGCCGAAAATAATCTCTGACAAAAATCAAAGGGTATGTGTCAGGAAATTCTCTGTGTATATCTGTAAGGATCGGCTGAAGCCGTTTAAGTTCAACATAGCTTGAACATCCGATGCGCAGATATGAAGGTATCTGTGATAAGGTTTTGGAAATTTTTTTGTGCGAGAGGTCTATTCTGCTGAGAATATCTTTTGCATCACCGTAAAAAATATTTCCTATCTCTGTGAGTTGGACGACTTTTGATGTCCTGTAAAAAAGCTGGGCTCCAAGTTCTTCCTCCAGGCTTTTTATGTGATGAGTTACCGTTGGTGTTGACAGATATAGTTCTTCTGCCGCTTTTGTAAAGTTGAGTTTGTCTGCTACATGTATAAAACATTCAAGCTGCTGGGTATTCATTTTGGCCTCCGAATTAAAATAGTTATGGGAATGTATTATGACATTCATGTAATGCTTAGCTGTTTGACTGTGATATAAGTATAAATAATATTAATTATTATTACAATTAATATTTCAATAAATCATTAGAAAAAATCTAATGACGTTTCTGTTTTGTAAATTCAAATATAAATATATTAGTGTTAAACTTCTAATCGCTGGAGATTTGCATATAAGAGAATAGATTGAAAATTACTTCGGCAAGCTGATTTTTCAATCTGCAATTTGTGCCGGAGTGTCACAGATAAGCGCTTATGGCAGGTACAAATTTGATATTTGCGCTGCCCGACTTATGAAACGCTCCGAAATGCAGAATAAAATAATATTATGGAGGAAACAGGTTATGATAAAGAAATTGGCACGTTCTGTCAGAGAGTATAAGTTTGTATCTCTGATGACGCCTCTTTGTGTAATACTGGAAGTTATTATTGATATTATAATTCCGTTTACAATGGCAAAAATGATTGACACAGGGATATCCGGAGGCAATCAGGCTGCGCTTGTGCGCTACGGTACTGCGCTGATTGTGTGCGTGTTGCTGGGATTGACATTCGGCGTGCTGTCAGGTGGATTTTGTGCTGCGGCATCGGCCGGCTTTGCAAAGAATTTGAGAAAAGATATGTATTATAAAATACAGAACTACTCATTTGCGAATATTGATAAGTTTTCGGCGTCAAGTATTGTCACAAGACTGACAACAGATGTGACAAATGTCCAAAATGCGTATATGATGATTATAAGAGTGGCTGTCCGTGCTCCTCTTATGCTTGTGTTTTCGCTGGCGACATCATTTACGATAAGCGTAAAGCTTTCATTTATATTTTTTATTGCAATACCGGTGCTGGGGATTGGACTCTATTTAGTCGTAACACGTTCGCATCCTTATTTTGAAAAAGTATTTAATATATATGATGATTTGAATGGTGTTGTAGAGGAAAACCTGACGGGAATAAGAGTTGTAAAATCATTTGTCCGTGAGAAGTTTGAAATCAAGAAGTTTGCGGGCGTTTCTGAAAAAATATATAAGACGTTTTCAAAGGCTGAGGGTATTGTGGCGTACAATGCACCGCTTATGCAGTTCTGCGTATACATGTGCCTGCTTCTGTTGTGTTGGTTCGGTGCAAAAACTATCGTATCTACAGGCGCGACAGAGCTTACAACGGGCCAGCTGACAAGTCTTATTGCCTATGCGATGAATATTCTCAACTGTCTTATGATGCTCTCTATGGTTATGGTAATGATTAACATGGCAAGGGCTTCATCAGAGAGAATAGTTGAGATTCTCGATGAGGAGAGCTCATTGAAAAACAGGGAAAATCCTGTGTGTGAGATGAAAAACGGAGAGATTGTCTTTAAAAATGTCGGTTTCAGCTATGTTGACGACAAGGATAAGGAGTGTCTCAAAAATATTTCACTTACTGTTAAGAGCGGCTCTACGTTGGGGATTATCGGCGGTACAGGAAGCGGCAAGACATCGTTAGTTCAGCTTATTCCTAGGCTGTATGACGTAACTGAGGGCAGCATTGAAATAGGCGGAGTTGACGTAAGGGATTACGATTTGTTTACTCTCAGAAACGAAGTGGCAGTAGTACTTCAGAAAAATGTACTGTTTTCGGGAACAATTAAGGAAAATCTTCGGTGGGGAAATAAAAATGCAAGCGATGAGGAAATAATACATGCATGTAAGCTCGCTCAGGCAGATTCGTTTGTTGAGACATTTCCAAGAAAATATAATACATACATAGAGCAGGGCGGAACAAATGTGTCAGGCGGGCAGAAACAGAGACTGTGTATAGCCAGAGCTTTGCTTAAAAAACCTAAAATATTGATTCTTGATGACTCCACCAGCGCCGTAGACACAAAGACTGATGCAATGATAAGAAAGGCATTCAGGGAGGAGATACCTGATACAACAAAAATTATTATCGCCCAGCGAATTTCATCGGTGGAGGACGCCGACTGCATAATAGTTATGGAGGGCGGGAAGATAAACGGCTGCGGAACTCACGAGGAGCTGCTTGAGAATAACGCAATCTATAAAGAAATATATGAATCACAGACGAAGGGAGATGACAGACATTGAAAAAGACAAAAATGTTTCAGGTATGGAAACGGCTTTTATCTTATATTGCCGGCAGGCATAAGGCTTTGTTTGGAACGGTCGTCGTCTGCATTTTAATAAGCTCGGCAACGGTTGTTGTAAGCTCGTTATTTTTGGAAATACTCATCGATAATTACATAATGCCTCTTTTGCTTGAGCAGAATCCGTCTTTTGCGCCTCTTTTGAGAACGATTGTAATAATGGGCTGCATTTACATGGTTGGTGTGATCTCGACGTTACTGTACAATAAGATAATGATAAAAATATCTCAGGGAACATTAAAGGAAATACGAGATGATATGTTTGAGCATATGCAGGAGCTTCCTATAGGATATTTTGATACTCATACGCACGGAGATGTGATGAGTCATTACACAAATGATACAGACACACTCAGACAGTTTATTTCACAGGCATTGCCGCAGTTTATATCTGCAGTGGTTACTGTTGTGGTAATTCTTGTCTCAATGTTTTTGAGCAGCGTACCGCTCACTCTCCTTGTAATAGCGGTGACGGTAGTCATGGAATTTTTATCTCAGAAAATCGGCGGCTCAAGTGCTAAATATTTTATAAAACAGCAGATAACACTTGGAAATGTAACCGGATACATAGAGGAGATGATAAACGGCCAAAAGGTAATCAAGGTATTCTGTCATGAAGAGGAGGCTAAACAGGGGTTTGATGAGAAAAACAATACTCTTTGTGACGATGCGACAAAGGCCAATAAATTCGGTAATATTTTGATGCCTGTAATTATGCAGCTTGGAAATTTACAGTATGTTCTGCTTGCTCTCATCGGAGGGCTGTTAGCGCTTCATGGCGTCGGAAATGTGACAGTCGGTATGATAGT
>CASFUI010000192.1 GCA_949297565.1 uncultured Eubacteriales bacterium | reverse complement strand
GATGGCAGTCCTCCCGGAGAAATAATTTCTATTCTGTCATCAAACATCGAAACTTTTATTTGCGACTCCACATCCCATACTCTATGAATCAATGCATTTGCAATCGCTTCTCTGAATGCAGCCTCCGGTATTTTTTCTACCTTTTTCCTATCGGCGCCTTGTATTTCTTCGTATTGATAATAATCTTTGAATACCTCCAATGCTTTTTCATACACTGTCAAAATGGATATATTGTCAAATGTTGCTCTTTTATGAATTACACTGATATTTTCACCGAACCTCACTATATCAATTCCCGGAAAATGATTTTTATCTGCTAAAATACCAGCCGCGTTATTGTATCCAATAGTGCTGTTATATAAATTCAACGTTTTCAAGGTATCCTGATTAAAAGTTTCAATCTGAATGCATTCTTTTAATTTTTGACATAAAGTATTAAACGTCAGTTCTTGATCTTTACACGGCAATTCTTCAAATTTAATATTTTTGCCTTCTAAAATCAGTCTTGATAACTCCAGTATATCAACCTCTATAGTTGCAGTATCATTTCGTTTATATGCTTTTGATTTGTATAAATATGGCTTTTGGCGTCCGCTTTTTACAGTCAGTTTTATCGTTCTGTCATTATTCTGCAATTCCAGTGTATAATCAGGCTGCGGAGTAATGCTGTCATTAATTTTGTTTTCAATATCCAGACACGCTTGTTTTACATCCGGCAGTCCTTTGATATTACCATTGTCATCAACGCCAAAAAATATTTCTCCACCATCGTAATTTGAAAAGGCGCTTACTGTTTTTAAAAATGTATTTGTAATTTTTTCTTTAAACTCTGTTGTTCTCGTTTCACGCATACACTGTGCTTCCTTTCCAATTTGGCTGCTTATATTATACGTAGAAATATGCAAAAAATCAATCGTATTTTTTTTCGATTGATTTTCTGACTGTTTTTGGTTATTAAGTTTTAAAATTAGTTACTACTGCCCTATTTTAGCATAATTCTGTAGAACTGAATAAGACTAATCTCTCCGATAATAGTACGGGGCGGCAGCACTCTTTGCTGTCTCCCCTTGATTGCCTCTTTTCTATAAATTCATCATAGTTCTTACAGCCTTGTGCCAAATCAGAAAAATCGTGAATAATCCGGTAGACGTATTCATATTTCTGTCCCCTTTGATAGAATATTTGATAAATCATGCCTGTCAACATGACTTTTTAATAGGAGTGCTAAAATTGCAGACAAGATCCTCGCAATTACCGTACTCCACCAGATCATCACCTGCCCGCCGAACAGAGGAGGCAAAAGCAGCATAAGCAAAAGCATGAGAACCGGCTCTATAAATGTCAGCAAATAGGATAGCGCGCTTTTTTCCGAGGCGTAAAAGCTGGCTGTCGTGACGCGAGTAACTGCTACAAACGGGACTGAAATAAGGAAAATAGGAATGATTTTCGCCACTTCCACATTTGCATCATTAGATGCACCGAACAAAGGTCCCAGACTTCCTTTTGTGAGATACATAACAGCGCAACCGATTACAGCCAAAAGCATGGCAAAGGCATACGCCAACCTCCGAATATTTTTCAGCCGTGCAAAGTCTCCTTCTCCGTAACACCGGCTAATGAGAAGCTGGCTGCCATCGCCCACGCCTTGAAAGATCAGGTAGATAATACAAATCATATATGCCATGCAAGCGTATACTGCGATCGCCGATTCTCCTCCGTAAGAAGCGGAAAATCGGTTGATGATAATTAAAGAGAT
>CASFUI010000191.1 GCA_949297565.1 uncultured Eubacteriales bacterium | reverse complement strand
TGTCGTTTGACGGACAGTATATATATCTTGACAATTCGAGATGGTTTAGCTTTGCGGATTACACCAAGATTGACTGGACGAAGTCGCTTATCGTGATGGACACTGACGGAAAGGAAGTTAATCGTATTGACACACTGATATATACAGTGCTTTTTGGCGATTCGGACTATCTTTTTGCTGAAGGCGGGGAGGGCTTGTGCTATATTCCGAAGAAGGATATTGCGTCTGCCAGAGAGTTTACTTATGTGCAGTGAGTAAAGGTGGCGCGTATGGGAGAGTGCAGAAGGATATTTAATATCAGAATGTTACTGATAATTGCAGGTGTGACTGCTTTGAATATATTCCTTTTTACATATCAGGCAATCGGAGGAAAGTCTTTTTCTAAGATTATGTTTGAGAAAGAGCAGAGAGAATACCTGATTGACAAATATTCGGGGTGTGATGCCGCGCAAGCGCTCAGAAACTTGAGAGAATTGGAAAATCAACTGTGTGACGGTGAACAGAAAAATCAGCAATACGATTATGAAGAAATATCAGCATACTATGAACAGTTTGACAGCAGCGAAAAAGAATGGTTTATGGAGGTCCTGAAAGAGATTAAAAATCAGGCGTCTTATGCTGCCAATTACAGCGGTTATATACAGGGAATTATAAATAATGCGCAGCAGATGCAGAATTTTGCGGTTTTTTCCGATAAAGGCTCCTTTTCATATGCAAATATAAAAAAGACTGAGCATGATTACAGCAGGGTCGCTGATTTAGAGCTTGGAATTACAAATAATAGAGCGGTAGAGGAATTTACCGCTTATTATTATACGTTTTATATATCGGCTGCGGCTGTACTTTTTATAATTTACCGTTGTTTTGAGGAGCGTGATAACGGACTGTGGGAGCTTGTACACAGTACAAAAAACGGTCGTGCGGGGATTGCTTTTATAAGGCTGACAATAATTACTTTTGGCTCTCTTGCGGTTACGGCCCTGCTATATTTAAGCACTTTTATTGTATCAGTTTTTGTGTATGGCTGGCCTGAGTTCTCGTCGCCGGTTCAGTCGATAGAAAGCTATAAGAAATTTACGTATTTGTTAAGTCAGGGGCAGGTCATATTGTTTAACCTTGTTTTTTCATGGCTGGCAATACTCTCAATCAGCATGATTTTATGGCTTTTGTTTACAATATGCAGAGTGCGAAATGTGGCTTTGGTGCTGACGGGAATTATAACAGGAACAGAAATTTTTCTTTATCAGAATATTAAAGACGGTAGTGTCTATGAGGTCTTTAAAAAAGTAAATATTATACGGTTTTTTAAGATAAATGAAGATTTTTGCTCGTATGCCAACATCGGAAGCGGGCAGTTTATTATAACAGTTTTTCAAACTGTGATGATATGTGTATCCGCGGTTATTGCCGTGTCCGGAACTGCCGCTGTAGCAGCAGGAATTTGTATGAGACCTTCCCGTAAAACATCATGGCTGGAAATATTATACGAAAAAATGTGGTCTGCGTATCAGCGTATTTTTATGTGTATCCCGATGCTTGGAAAGGAATTTCATAAATTGCTGATAAGCAGCAGAGGAATTGTTGTTATTGCTGCGATTTTGGCGGTTTCGTTTTATCTTACCGGAACAGGGCTGAGAAATTTTACAGAAAATGAAACGGTTAAGGAAAAAATTTATCTTGAACAGGGCGGGAAGGAATATCCGCAGATTATAGATATGGTTGAACAGCGCCGAAACGAATACGAGGAGGCAAGTATATATCTTCAGCAGGTACAGGAAAGCTACGGCAGGGGTGAGATTGATTTTAACGATTTAATGTCTGTGTCCAATTATGCCGAAAGAATGAAAGCACAATATGCAGCATTAAAGGAATTTGAGGATAAGGCTGCATATTTGCGGGAATTGTCAGAAAATAAAAATATTGACGGATATATGATGTCTGACAGGGGGTATAATGAAATATTCGGGGAGCGAAGCGCCGCAAGAGAAAGCTTTCTTTTGATAGCTTTGGTTTCAGGTGTTATGCTGATTGTATCTGAAAGCTTTATTTTAGAGTATTCAACAGGAATGAAGAATATAATAAAGTCATCAAGTAAAGGCTGGAAGCGGATATTTGCAAAAAAACTTATTGTTGGTGTGCTTATAGCGGCATTGGTGTATTTTATGGTTTATGCAATTGACCTGATAAGCCTATATTTAAACTACGGAATGCCGTTTATGGAGGCGCCTGTACAGAGTCTTACATTTATGGAAGGCTGTAAATGGAAAGTAAGCATTTTTGAATATATTGTTATAAGGCAGTCGGCAAAGTTTATATTTACAGAAGCGGCTGCTGTCGTATCAATGCTTATTTCTGCGTTTATTGCCGGAAAGAGGAATAAAGCATTTGTCTCACTTACAATAGTAATTGCAGACATTATAGCAGTTGCTCTTATTAATGCCGGCTTGCTGTGACAGAAAAGTTTTGATTATAATTTTATAAAAAATAGATTAAAACCCGGCTGAGAATTTGATTTTTTGGCATATTTTTTAATTAAAATTTGTTGACACACTTGGCAGTGTGTTATATAATTCTTAGATGTGACGTGGGAAAGTACGTCCTAAATATGGTTAATCATGATTTTAAATGCATCACCAATGCCCCGGAAAAGCATTTAATATATAATTAACTTAATGTGCCGCAGATATGTTATGACACACCGGCAGCAAAGATTACAGATATTATGATTATGCAATTAAAGATTTTTTCAGGAGGAAAACCAATGAAAACTTATATGGCTACTGCATCAAGCATTGATAGAAAATGGTATGTTGTTGATGCCGCAGATTATACA
>CASFUI010000190.1 GCA_949297565.1 uncultured Eubacteriales bacterium | reverse complement strand
GGGTAGAGCAGTTCGGAAGCTCGTCGGGCTCATAACCCGAAGGTCACAGGTTCAAATCCTGTCCCCGCTACTACGCCTAGATAGCTCAGTCGGTAGAGCAGAGGACTGAAAATCCTCGTGTCGCTGGTTCGATTCCGGCTCTAGGCATTAATTTATGGGATAGCCGTTGCTTTTGCAGCGGTTATTTTTTGTTAAAAGGAAAACATGTATAAATTTCCTATGTAACAATAATGCTCTACAAGAGAGCAAATTAAAAATTTTCAGATTAAAAATGAGCTGCTGCGTCTATACTATACTAAGAGGGTATCTTTCAAGTCATTTTATGACTTTGGAGATGCCCTTTTTATATATTTGTAACTTCAGCCCGCGCTCATTATAGTTGAACTGTTACATATATTTAAAAAGATTTAAAAAAAACTGTTTAAATAAAAGTTTACGTATACTATAATATAAAAGACTGAATTTAGATTTAAGACAAATAGAGTAACTATGATTAACGTACATATTTAATATAAGGATAAGGATTGATTATGAGCAGACGAGGAAATATTAATTATAAATATCTTAGAAGAAGGAAGAGCTGGTTTAGAAGGAATTTAAGAGCTCTTATCGCGTGGGCGATTTTAATTATTGTAGTGGCTGCGGCAGTTGTTTTGGGAGCTATGAAGATTTTCAGCTTTGGATTGTTTAAGAAAAACACTCAGAATGAAGATATTTCACAGGAGCCCGAAAGTCAGAAAAAGGAAGTGGTGTGGATTGAGGACAAAGAACCTGAGAGCACTGAGGTTGTATACACGCCGCCTGCTGATGTGGAGCTTCCGTATTTTATAATGGTGAACAGAGCAGCTAATTGTGTGACTGTCTATGGTATAGACAGCAGCGGTGAGTATAGTATTCCTGTAAAGGCATTTGCTGCGTCTTGCGGACGTGAGGGAAATGAAACTATAACAGGTGAAAATTATACGACGACGGACAAGTATGAGTGGCGTTTAATGGTTGACGGAACCTACGGACATTACGCGTTTAGAATTAGCGGAGGATATCTTTTCCATTCTGTTCCATATGTGGCTATAGATAATTCAACATTAGAGACAGAGGAATATAACAAGCTCGGATCGTTTGCATCGCTTGGCTGTGTTCGTATGTGTGTGCGGGATGTAAAATGGCTTTATGACAACTGTCCTTCGGGAACAAAGGTAACTATTTATGATGACGCCTCTAATCCGGGACCGCTGGGAAAGCCGGAGAGTATTAAAATTCCTGCGGGAAGTGAAAATGCCTCATGGGACCCTACAGACCCTAATCCTGATAATCCATGGCTTAAATGTAAGGCGTCTATAACCGGTGCAGAAGATATAACCGTAAAGGTTGGGGAGAAGGTTAATCTTAAGGCTAATGTTCATGCTACGGATACCTGCGGAAATGACATTACTGACAAAATTATTACAATAGGGCGTTATACATTTGACCAGGAGGGTGAATACGATATTAAATATAAAGTTACTGATGCGATTGGAAGCGTTGCAGAGGTATCTGTAAAGCTCAAGGTGACACAGTAAATTATGAGAGATAAAGATTTATTGGACTTGCTGGTGGATTTGTCAGAACAAGGTGATGTCCCGCTTCATATGCCCGGTCACAAGCGCAATGAGGATCTGTTTCAAATGGGCAATCCTTATGGGCTTGACATAACCGAGATTGACGGTTTTGATAATCTGCACAATGCCCGCGGAATAATTGCTGATGAATTTAAGAGAGCAGCAGCACTATTCGGAGCAGAGGAGACACTTTTTCTTGTCAACGGAAGCAGCTCAGGTAATATGGCTGCAATATGCGGTGCTACAAATAAAGGAGATAAGGTTATTGTTGCCAGAAATATCCACTGTTCTGTAAGCAATGCTATTTATTTAAATGAACTAAATCCTGTTTATGTCTATCCCGATATCAATGACAGTATGTGTATATGCGGAGGAATTTCTGCGGAAGCCGTCGAAAAGGCATTTTCTGAAAATCCTGACGCTAAGGCGGTGATTGTGACATCCCCTACTTATGAGGGAGTTGTAAGCGACATCGGGGGGATTGCAGAGATTACGCACAGATATGGCGGAGTGCTTATTGTAGATGAAGCTCACGGGGCACATTTTAATTTCAGTGACGCTTTTCCGGACAGTGCAGTTAAGTATGGAGCCGATGCTGTAATTCAGAGTATTCACAAAACACTTCCGGCTTTTACACAGACAGCGCTTCTGCATTTAAACGGAGATAAAATTGACAGACAGAGAGTTAAGATGTATTGGAACATGTTCCAGTCAACAAGTCCGTCTTACATATTAATGGCGGGTATTTCACGGTGTCTTACAATTCTTGAGAGAGATGGAGCAGCATTATTTGACGGATATGTAAAAATTCTCTCAGAGCTTAGAAAAAAGCTTTCAGGATTAAATTATATCAGACTGATTGAAACGGATGATATTTCAAAAATTGTTCTTATGGTGTCTGACGGAAAAAGAATTTACGATGAGCTGCGTAAAAAATACGGAATACAGCTTGAGATGGCTTCGCGGAATTACGTGATTGCTATGACGAGTGTAGGCGATAAACAGGAATATTATGACAGATTTTATAAAGCGCTGAAGCAGCTTGACGTACCCGATATGAAATATGAAGACGAAATGCAGTATTGTGAGAAAAAAGAGGGGTGCGGTGCGTTCGGAAATAAAAATATTGCAGTCTCAGAAAAAGGAAAAACAAGCATGTTCAATAAAATGCCGCGTGCACGTGTGTATGTAAATTGTTATAGAGCGCTTAACTCAGAAAAAGAGACTGTAAAAGTAGGGGACAGCGCAGGAAGAATCGCAGGCGCAGCAATTTGTTTTTATCCGCCGGGAATTAATCTGGTCAATCCGGGAGAGGTCATAACGGAGGAGATAATTGATATTATTATAGACGGATTAAGGCAGGGACTTGAAGTAATAGGCGTTGGGACAAGCGGCGCGGCAGCCGATGAAAATCAGCGCCGTGAAGATAAATGCAGTAATCTGTCAGTTGACGCAGATTATAATTACAGCGAGGTAAAGATTGTATGCCTGAAATAGTATTTATTATGGGAAAGAGCGCCAGCGGGAAGGATAATATTTATCAAAGGCTGGCTGATGACAGGGAACTTGGGCTGAAAAAGATTATAATGTATACAACCAGACCTATGAGAGCGGGAGAGACTCAGGGCGTCGAGTATTATTTTGTCGATGAAGACAGAGTGCGGCAGATGCAGAAGTCGGGAAAAATCATAGAAATGCGCTGTTATAATACAGTGTATGGAACATGGAAATATTTTACCGCTGATGACGGACAGATTGATTTGAATTCAGGAGAAAGGTACATTGTAATAGGAACACTTGAAGCATATGATAAGTTTTGCGCATATTACGGAAAGGAGCATATTCTGCCGATATATATAGAGGTGGATGACGGAATAAGACTTCAGAGAGCCATTAAGCGCGAAATGCAGCAGGATACGCCGAAATATGAGGAAATGTGCAGAAGGTTTCTTGCGGATGCCAAGGATTTTTCTGAGGAAAATATTAACAGTGTGGGCATTGTTAAGAGGTACTCAAACAACGGCGGGCTTGATGAGTGTGTTGGTGAAATAAGGAAGACGCTAAAAGAGTTGGTTTATAGATAAGGATGTGATATAATATGGACATTAAAGTAAATGATGTTGCGATGGCGCAGCAG
>CASFUI010000189.1 GCA_949297565.1 uncultured Eubacteriales bacterium | reverse complement strand
CTTCTAACAGGAGACATCTTATAAAAGAGACATGGAACGACAGAAATGACATGGAGAATTCAAATGGTCTGCACCGTTCGGATACAATGGAGGAGAAACTCTCTTTAGTTAATCGTTTCGGCTGTCAGATTTGCTATTCAAAGCCGAGCCAGCAGGAATATTTTGAGATTGTCATTCAGCTTGCGAAAAGAAGCGGGCTTGAGATGTCCGATGAGGAGCTTCGCAGCGAAGCCAATAAATGGGAACTCAGTCACGGCGGCATTTCAGGCAGGACAGCGCAGCAGTTTGTGAATTACTGTCTTGGAATGAAAGGAGAGGCATGATTTCATATATTAAAGGTGAATTGACGGAAATTTTTGATGACGCCATTGTGGTTGAGAACAACGGCATCGGTTTTAATATACGTGTTCCCGCATCGGTTATAAGTGAGTTTTCAGTTGTCGGTGAACAGGTGAAAGTATATACATACCTTCAGATACGGGAGGATGCACATAGCCTGTATGGTTTTTTGACAAGAGATGATCTGGATATATTTAAAATGCTTATCAATGTAAACGGAATAGGTCCAAAGGGGGCGCTTGCAATTCTGTCTACAATTACACCGGACGATTTGAGATTTGCTGTACTCTCTGATGATGTTAAACTTATTTCAAGCACTCCCGGTATAGGGGCAAAGACAGCCCAGAAGCTTATCATAGAGCTTAAAGATAAAATTAAGCTTGCTGACGCCTTTGAACAGGCGTTGTCACACCAAGAGACTGAGGCGGCGGATATGAGCGCAAGAAATGAGGCGGCAGAGGCTCTTGTTGCCCTCGGCTACGGAAATGCCGAGGCATTAAGGGCGGTCAGGGGAGTAGAGAACGCAGAACAAAAAGACTCGGAGACTATCTTAAAAGAGGCGCTCAAGAAGCTGCTTTGATTTTATACATAACGGCTGTTTGTGCCGGAGCGTCACAAATAAGTCATAATGGCAGATGAAAATCTGATATTTGCGTCATCACGCCGCGTGAAACGTTCAGGAATGGAGATTTACATGGAAAAAAGAGTGATTTCAACAGAGCTGGTTGAAGAGGATGTAAAAATTGAAAATAACTTAAGACCGCTTTCGCTGGATGATTACATAGGACAGGAAAAGGTTAAGCGCAATTTAAAGGTCTATATAGAGGCGGCAAAAGAGAGAAAAGACCCGCTTGATCATGTGTTGTTCTATGGACCTCCGGGACTTGGAAAGACAACATTGGCAGGCATTATAGCAAATGAGATGGGAACACATCTTAAAGTGACATCCGGTCCAGCGATAGAAAAGCCGGGAGAGATGGCTGCAATTCTCAATAATCTGGCGGAGGGGGATGTGCTGTTTGTCGATGAGATTCACAGACTTAACCGTCAGGTCGAGGAAGTTCTCTATCCGGCAATGGAGGATTATCAGATTGATATAATGATAGGAAAGGGCGCGACAGCGCGTTCAATACGCCTTGAACTTCCAAAATTCACGCTTGTGGGCGCAACTACAAGGGCTGGGCTTTTGTCAGCGCCGCTGCGTGACCGTTTTGGGGTAGTAAACCATCTTGAATACTATACTGTAAAAGAACTTGAGACTATTATTATCCGCTCAGCAAACGTTTTGGGGGTTGATATAGACACACAGGGTGCAAATGAACTGGCAAGGCGCTCTCGCGGGACACCGAGGCTTGCAAACCGTCTTCTGAAGAGGGTGAGGGATTTTGCCCAGGTGAAATATGACGGAAGAATAACAGGGGAAGTGGCGGATTATGCGCTCAATCTTCTTGATGTGGACAGAGACGGTATTGATGCAAACGACAGGCTTATACTGGATACGATTATCAGAAAATTTTCAGGCGGTCCTGTAGGAATTGACACTTTGGCGGCGTCAATAGGCGAGGATGCCGGAACTCTGGAGGATGTGTATGAGCCGTATCTCATACAGAACGGATTTATTAACAGGACGCCCAGAGGCAGGACAGCTACTGCGGCTGCATATAAAAATCTAGGTATTGAACAAAAAATATAGGTGTGGTAAAATATACGAAAATTGTATATTTTTTTCGGGTTTTAAATATGCTGACAGGTTTGGACGGGACAGATTTAATAGCTTAATATAAAATTAAAAAATTTTTAAACTGTTTCAGCGGTATGGATAAAGTATGGGAGGATGACATGTCATCAAAGAATAATACAGAAGTTATTTTAGGCGGTAAGGTATTTACCCTTAGCGGATATGAGAGTGAAGAATATCTGCAGAAGGTGGCGTCTTATATAAATAATAAAATGGCTGAATATAACAAGGAAGATTCG
>CASFUI010000188.1 GCA_949297565.1 uncultured Eubacteriales bacterium | reverse complement strand
TATATCTACAACTGTTATAAGCGACATGTATATAAAAGGATATTGTCTTTATACTGATGAATATAGTAAAGATGTAAAAAGAGGGCTGAGCGCTTCAAGAGCACAGGATTATTCGTGCGCTGCATTTATCAGCAGGTCTGATACATTGTTTACATATGCTAATATTGAGTATACGGCATACAATAATGATGGAGTGAAGGCATATCAGCATTTAGAACTGAAATACTAATATTATTTAATAGTTGAAAGATTTGCTGTTTGTAATATTGTAGTACCGCAATTCAGGCTGCGGGGTATTCATATTAAACATGAAACGGAGGGGGATATATGAAACACTTTACATTAAAAACGGCAGTTCTGTTTTTGATATGTGTATTTCTTTTGTTGACATCAGGGTGCGGAAAAGCTGCTGATACGGTGCGGCTAAGTGAAATAGACGGAGGAGACCTTGATGAGAGCCAGTCATATTTTTCGCCGGATACCGGAGCACAGGTGGCAAGGGGAGAAAACGGATATTATTATATGGACAGTTACGGAGAATATATAAAGTATTATGATATTGCGTCGGACAATGAGATTGTCTTGTGCAGTAAGGCGGAATGCTCTCACGACAACAGGGAATGCAATGCATATTTAGGCGGCGAATATCTTTATCAGGTGTATTTTTATAAGGGTTATTTATATCTTTTAAATATTTCAAAGGGGAATATTGAGCTTGTAAGGTGCAAGGCAGACGGAAGCGGAAGGGAAGCTTTGGGAGAGCTGTGCGAATCTTCTGACTACAATGTGTCTGTAGTGTTCTTAAATGATTATGTTTATTTCTCAATAATCCGGAATGGAGCATCAGACAGAGAGGGAAAAATATGTATATACAGAATGCCTCTTGATAAAAGAGAGGTTGAAACAGTATATACGTATAACAGTGTTGATTCTGTTTTTATTAAATTGAGGGGATATGGAAATAATCTCTATTTTACAATTATGTCAGTAGAAGAAGATGAAAACGGAAAATTCAGCAGGAGCGGAAAAGGACTTTTGTGTTATAATTCAGGGAGCGGTGAGGTAAATAAAGTAATAGATGAAAGCATATATGACTACTGCATAGATACAGACAAGGGATATATATATTATTATGTTTACGGAGAAGGGCTGTACAGGGCAAAGGATAAAATAAAGGAAAAAATTTTTGATGCTACAGACCAGACGGGATTTTGTGATTTATCGTACGACGGAAGATTTGTCTATATGGAGAATTCGGGGTGGAGCACTTTCAGTCAGGCATTTATGAAAAATGATACGGAGGTAACAGAATATATTTGGATATTTGACGACGGAGAAGAATTTAAAACCATAGATGTGTCAGGTGAGCATATAATAAGTATTATAAACGGAGATTCTGAATATTTCTTTGCACTTAGATATGGCGGTGGTATGGATTGTTTTAATAAAGATAAGTTCTTTGGCGGCGGAATTTTGGAGTGGAGGGGGGATAAGACTGAATGAAAACAGAATTAAAATATAATCTTAAAAAATTGACAGTTCTGATTATATTGACTGCGGTATATTTATTTCCTTTAAGTGGTTGTGCGAAAGAGCAAAATAACAATAATAATCAGAATTCTATGACTGACGCAGATGAGCTCCCGGAGGCGGTCAGAAGGATAAACAGCGCGGTTAATCCGGATTATAATAACAATTATAATATAGAAGAGATGCCTGAGAGAATTTCCACTAAAAGCACGTTAAGGCGGCAGTCAAGCACTAAAGAGGGATATGCATACGGCAGATTAATATTATATACAGGTGAGCTTGCAAAATATGAAAATATTAAGTCAATAGAATATAGTCTTGAAAACTGTGTGGGAAGTTTTATGGACACAAAAGAGGTTGATGAAAAGCTAAGCGTTAAGGAGGCAATTATGTCTACGGAGAATGTTCCGTATATTCTGGAGGGCGGCTTGCAGGAAGATGTATATTTTTCAGTGTATTATTATTATGACCTGTCTCACAGCATTAAAGAGCAAACGAAGGAAATACAGGAATGTATTAAGCATTTAAGGATAACGATGAAAATAAATTTTGATGATGGAAGCTCTAAGACAGAGGAATATTCTGTTCTATATAAATCGGAGACGTCATCTGAGTTTTCTATGATGAGATTTTGCCGTCTTGAAAAGCAATAATTAAAAATGTCGGCAGGGGGAGGTGCGGTATGGAAGAGTTTCGACGCGTGTTTAACAGAAAGTTTTTAATTTTGTTTGCGGGGGTTATTCTGTTAAATCTCGGGCTGTTTGCGTACCGTCAGACAGGCGGGCAGAGCATTTCGGAATTTTTTTTTGAGAGCCGCGAGCGCGAATGGATTGTGCGGTATTACAGCAGCTACGATAACAGTACAGCGGTGAAGGTTATAAAAAACGATATTGAGCTTATACAGAATTACAGAAGGCAGACTGACGCAAATGAAAATACATATACTCAAAATGAGTTGGTCAATAACGGGGAAAGTGCTGTACCAGAGGAGCTTCACGAAAACAATGAGTGTCTTAAAAGATATGTTAGCCTGGTTTCATGGCAGCAGACTGTGTTTTTAAACGTGCTGAGAGAAGTGAGTACTCATGCGGATTATATTGCCGGCTATTCGGACAGTATAAAGCAGATACAGCTAAATGCCAAACAGCTGACTAAGTATTCTATTTTCGCCGACGAGAGCTCGTTTTCATATAATAATATAATAAAAACGGCCTCGGATTTTGAGAGGGCGTCGCAAATAGAGCTTTTTCTTGTAAATGATGCGGCGACAGAAAATTTTGTGTCGTATTATTACATTTTTTATCTCTCGCTTGGGTTAATGGTATTTGTTCTATATGAATTATTCATGGAGAGAGAAAACGGAATGTGGGAGATGGTGCACAGTACGGGAAGCGGGCGCTTAAGGCTCGCGGCTGTGCGGCTTGGGATTATTGCAGCGGCTTCGGTTGTCATAACGGCAGGTCTTTATTTTTCAACCTGTCTGCTTTC
>CASFUI010000187.1 GCA_949297565.1 uncultured Eubacteriales bacterium | reverse complement strand
TGCGCCGTTCCCGTCTTTCCTCCGATAGCATAGCCTGTGACGCCGGATTTTCTTGCAAGTCCCTCGTCTACGCCCGCTCTGAGATATGTGCGCATAAGCTGCGACGTCTCGGCAGTCACCGTCTGTCTTACAAGCGTAGGCTCTATTGTCTTTACCACCTCGCCCGTACTCGTCTCAATTCTTTTTACAATGTGAGGCTGATAATAGTTTCCGCCGTTTATAATAGATGAAAATGCCGCAGCCATCTGTACCATATTTACGTTTATATTCTGACCGAAAGAATTGCAGGCGGCATCGAGCACCGACATGTCCTCTCCTATCGTAAGACCTGCCTCCTCTCCCGGCAAATCAATTCCCGTCTTGCTTCCAAAGCCAAGAAGCGTCTGATACTGCGCCATTTTTTGACCGCCGAGCTTTGCGGCAATCTGCATCATAGTAGGATTGCACGACTGTATAAGCCCGTCCTTTAGCGTCACCGTACCGTGCCCGCCCTCACTCATTACATGACAGCCTATAATGCTTCCGCTGATTTCCATAAATCCGGCGCAGTAAAATGTATCTCCGTCGTGCACAACTCCCTCTTCGAGGCCCTCCGCAACCGTAAAAGGCTTAAATGTAGAGCCAGGCTCATAGATATTTGACACGCAGAAGTTACTCCACAGAGCGTACATGGCATTAGTCATATCTACATCAGACATCGCCGAAAGCTCTTCCTGCGTATATACCCCGCTCAGATCTCTCGGATTATTCAAATCAAAGGTCGGATAGCTCGCCATAGCAAGAATCTCCCCCGTCTTTGGATTCATCGCTATAACAGCCGTTGACTTTGAAGGTCTCTCCTCATTGAGCTCTTTTATTTTCTGCTCTATTATGCTCTGAACTTTATAATCAATAGTCGTAACTATGTTATATCCGTCCTCAGCTTTCTTTTCCTGCGTCTCAACATCAAGGTTTTCACCGACATAGCTGTACGATACTCCGTCAGTGCCCGAAAGCTCGTCATCATAATAATTTTCAAGACCAAGCTCACCGCCGTTTGCCGCGCTCGCAAATCCTATGACGTCCGCCGCAAGAGTAGAAAACGGATACTTTCTGATATAGCTCTCCTCAAACCAAACTCCCTTTATATTGGGATAATTCTCAGTGTCCTCAATCCTGCTCTCCATTTCGGAAATTTCATCCTTTGTAAGCTCCTTTAAAAGCTTCTCATACTGACTGCTGCTCTTAGTCGCAAGAATATTTTCCAAATCGCTCCTGTTTAAATCGAAACATTCCGTGAGAGCAGCAAGCGTAGGCTCCTTATATTTTTCGTCAGACAGAACAAGCTTTGGATCCAAAATCAGATTATATACCTTTTCGCTGTATGCAAGCACAGTACCGTTGGTGTCCTGTATCTGCCCCCTCTTGTACGGTATTGTCGTCGACGTATAGCTCTGATGGTCGAGCACCGTCTTAGAGTACGCCTCTCCGTGATTATAATTTATCAGAAGTATTCTCGTACCCAGCACAAGCAGCGCTATAACAATGACAAAAAAAGCAACGCCCATTTTATTCTGTACTTTCCTAAGCATTGCTTTTTTTCTTCTGTATTTATTGTTTCTTTGCTTTTCATTCATATTCGCTTCGTGTTCTCCCGTATTTCCATATGTAAATAGTAAGCCTATGGAATATCGTGATACTGCTTCACGTATTCGCTGACGCCTGCATCATATGTAATAACCTGTTCTCTCTCCGGATAAACCATGCCGAGTTCATTAACCGCCGTATTATATATAGCCTCATAGTCAATTCCCGCATTAATTTCCAGTTCAAGCTCATCGTTTGAATTAGTAAGCTCATTTAATTCCGACTGAAGCTGTGTCACCTCAGATGCGTTTGCCTTAACCGCAGACTGCATATTCAAATACTGCCAGCATATTGTAAAAATTGTTATCACAACAACTGACACGCCCACGGTGTACAAAAAATTCATTTTGTTTGCACGGTGTATGCTGCGCTGTTTTCTTCTCTCCTCTACGCGTTCCTCTTCTGTAAGCTCTCTTCTGACCGGTCTTTCCTGTACAGAAGGTCTTGACACCTTTCTTCCAGGCACCCTCGTTCTTTCAGGAATCTCAAGCCTGTCCGGTGATGCCGCAAGGTTTTTAACAGTGCTCCCGCTTACATATGTATGAGTGCCGCTAAAGCTGCGGCTTTTGTTTTTGTTATATGCCCTGTAAGCCATTGGCTTCCTCCCTATAAATCCCCTTTTTCAAATACCCTGAGCTTAGCGCTCTTTGACCTTTTGTTCTCCTTAAGCTCTTCCTCCGACGGAAGAATCGGTTTTCTTGTAATAACTTTGCCTTTTGGTTTCTTCCCGCACACGCACACCGGAAAATCCGGCGGACATGTGCATGGGTTTTCGTTATTTTTAAATCTTGTCTTGACAATTCTGTCCTCTAACGAATGAAATGTGATAATACAGAGTCTCCCACCCGCATCGAGTCTCTCTATCATTGTGTCAATAGAATTTTCAAGAACATCCAGCTCGTGATTTAATTCTATCCTTATTGCCTGAAATGTCTTTTTCGCAGGATGTCCTCCCGAAATTCTGCATTTCATCGGTATAGCCGCTTTTATAATATCGTTAAGCTCAAATGTTGTCTCAATCGGCTTTACCTGCCTCGCAGCGACTATATGCTTTGCAATATTTTTAGCAAATTTGTCTTCTCCATAGTCACGTATAATTCTGTACAAGTCAAATTCACTGTACTCGTTTACAATGTTTTTCGCGGTGACTGACTGTCTGCGGTCCATACGCATATCAAGCGGCGCGTCCGTCTTATATGTAAATCCCCTCTCCGCCGTGTCGAGCTGATATGACGAGACACCGAGGTCAAGAATTATGCCGTTTACTTTGGATATTCCGAGTTCGTCAAGCACATCTGCCATATTGCAGTAATTATTCCTGACTATAGTAACTCTGTCAGAAAACTCCTTAAGTCTCTCACCGGCAGCACATATTGCATCGGCGTCCTGGTCAATCCCTATCAGTCTTCCGCCTTCTGTCAGCCTTGAGGCTATCTCATATGAATGACCTCCGCCTCCGAGGGTTCCGTCAACATATATGCCGTCCGGCTTTATATTCAGATTGCTGATTGTCTCATCCAGCAAAACCGACTTGTGCTTAAATTCCATTTTCCGTCACCCTCTTAAATGCATCCGGCCTTTGGCTTCCTATATGCTAAAGCCCAGACTTTCCATATTTTCTGCAACTTCATCCATGTCACCGTCATATGTGTTCATGGCTTCATCCCAGTGTGCTTTACTCCAAATCTCTATTCTGCTTGCAACTCCCACCAGCACTACATCCTTTTCCAAGCCTGCAAATTCCCGCAGCACCTGAGGCAAAAGAATTCTTCCCTGTTTATCCACTTCACAGGCTGCTGCTCCAGCCAGGAAAAAACGGGTAAATTGTCTGGCGTTTTTGTTTGTAAGCGGTAAGGTTCTCAGTTTTTCCTCAAAGTTCTGCCATTCTTCGCTGGGATAAACAAAAAGACATCCGTCAAGGCCTTTGGTAACGACAAATTCATCGCCAAGTACTTCACGAAACTTAGCCGGTACAATCAGACGCCCTTTTGCGTCTATTGTATGGTTGTACTCACCCATAAACATGAAATTTGCCCTCCGTTTACCCACTTCAAACCATTAGCTACCACTTTCCACCACTTTAGTGTCAATTTTATACTTATTTTAACTAAAAAACAACCCTTTTTTTACAAAAAAAATTTGGCGAAAGCCAGATAAAATCTAGCCTCCGCCATTTTGTACTCTATGTTGTGCCAAGCATCAAACAGATGCACTATATCTTGTTTTTACTTTTTTATTTTTCCAATAATTTCCTTCCATGCCATTCGCACCACGTTACGCCGTGACCATTCGCACCCGCTTCGCGGCTGCTCATGCCGGGCGTTCCGCCCTCTTATCCCCATGTTACGCCGTGCCATTCGCACCCGCTTCGCGGCTGCTCATGTCGGGCGTTCCGCCCTATAGCCATAAACACAGATGAGGCGTCCTGCAAGCAAGCTTGCGGACGCCTCATCTGTGTTTATGGCTGCACGGCTTAACTTTATTACACATTATCACACGTTAAACCTGAACAGTATTACATCGCCGTCTTTGACTACGTATTCTTTTCCTTCCATTCTTACAAGACCTTTTTCTTTTGCGGCGTTGTATGAGCCGCAGCGGATTAAGTCTTCATATGAGACTACCTCGGCCTTTATGAAGCCGCGCTCAAAATCGCTGTGGATTTTACCTGCCGCCTGAGGCGCTTTTGTTCCCTTTGTGATTGTCCACGCTCTTGTCTCGGTCTCCCCAGCAGTAAGGTAGCTTATTAGCCCAAGCAGACTGTAACTTGCGGCAATGAGCTTGTCAAGTCCTGACGACTTAAGCCCCAGATCCTCAAGAAACATCTTTTTCTCATCGTCGTCGAGCTCTGAAATCTCCTGCTCTATCTGAGCGCAGATTACAAACACGCCGCATTTTTCTTTCTCGGCAAATTCGCGTACAGCCTCAACATATTTATTGTCAGCTCCGTCATTTGCAAGGTCATCCTCTGTCACGTTTGCGGCAAATATTACAGGCTTTGCTGTCAGCAGATTGTATTCCTTGAAGAAAGCCTCCTCGTCCTCATCCTCAAGTTCAAAATTCTTAGCAAGATTACCGGCCTCAAGGAATGCAATCAGACGCTCAATCATACCGCACTCTTTTGCAATTTCCTTATTGTTATTCGCAGCTCTCTTCTGCTTTGAAAGTCTTCTCTCAAGCACCTCCATATCTGAAAATATAAGTTCAAGATTTATAGTCTCAATATCTCGCAGAGGATTAATTGAGCCGTCGACATGAACAATATTGCTGTCCTCAAAACATCTTACCACATGGACGATAGCATCTACCTCTCTTATATTTGCAAGGAACTGGTTGCCAAGACCCTCTCCCTTTGACGCTCCCTTTACAAGCCCCGCGATATCAACAAACTCTATGACGGCAGGCGTAACCTTTGCTGAATTATACAGAGCGGCGAGCTTGTCCAAACGCTCGTCAGGCACAGCAACAACCCCCACATTCGGGTCAATAGTACAGAACGGATAATTTGCCGATTCCGCTCCCGCTTTCGTCAGGGAATTAAACAAAGTACTCTTGCCGACATTAGGCAGACCGACGATTCCAAGTTTCATGTTTTATAATTACCTCCTAAAATCCTTTGTATATAAATATATAAACGTGTCACCAGACACTCATAACGCTCTTAAATTTTTTTACGTTCTCCGCGGCGTCTCCGCTGTAAATTGCGGAGCCTGCCACAATCACATTTGCCCCCGCCTCAAGCACCGAGGCCAGATTGTCAAGATTAATTCCTCCGTCAATCTCAATATCAAAATCAAGATTTTTTTCCTGCCGCAAACGCCTTACTTCCTTCAGCTTGTCTATTGAGGAAGTGATAAACTTCTGACCCCCGAAGCCCGGATTTACACTCATGACAAGCACCATATCAACCATTGGCATGTATGCCTCAATGGCTGAAACCGGAGTATCAGGATTGAGAGTAATCCCGGCTTTAACTCCGCATGACTTAATCTTTTCAAGCGTAGCTACCACATCGGCACATGCTTCTACATGCACAGTTATAATATCAGCACCCGAATCAACAAAATCCGAAATATAGCGTATAGGCTCATTAATCATCAGATGAACGTCAAACACCTTTCCCGTTGACTTTCTGATTGATTTAATAACAGGCATTCCGTACGAGATGCTCGGAACAAACATTCCATCCATTACATCAATGTGAATATACTCCGCACCGGCACTGTCTATAATCTCAATCGCCTCGCCCAGCCTGTTAAAATCAGCCGACAGCAAAGACGGTGATAAAATATTCATATAAACTCCATTCCTCCGCTTTACACGGGACTATTTTTTAATACTTTTTAATATTTTTCAACTCCCCATATAGCTGTAAATAGCTTTCGTACCTCTCACGGCTTATCTGTCCTGCATCGACTGCCGCCTTCACCGCGCAGTCCGGCTCATTAACATGAACACATCCGTTAAATCTGCATTTTCCCTCTTCCTTTGCAAACTCCGGAAAATAAAATCTCAATTCTTCTTTTTCAAGCTCAGGAAGCATAAGAGACGTAAACCCCGGAGTATCGCAAATATACGATTTACCGTACATGTTGAAAATTTCGGAATGCCGAGTGGTATGTCTGCCTCTTCCTATTCTGCTTACATCTCCCGTCTCCATTTTAGCGCCGCTCAAAAGAATATTAGTGAGCGATGATTTCCCCACACCCGACGGCCCGGCAAGAATTGTTGTCCTGTCATGCAGCAGCTCCTTTACAGCATCAATCCCTGTATTCTCGTAAATGCTTATAAACAGGACTTTGCACCCGCAATTTTCGTAAATTCCTCTGAGCCGTTCCTTTTGTGCATCCTCCTCAAGTTCTACCTTGTTGAAACACACAATAACAGGTACATTCTGATATGCCATTACGACAAGAAATCTGTCAAGCAGATTAAAATTAGGCTTCGGCTCTTTAAGCGCAAAAACCAGAAGTGCCTGATCTATGTTTGCAGCAGCCGGGCGTATCAGTTCATTTTTTCTCTCAAGTATTTCAATTATATTACCCTTGAAATTCTCTTCGTCAATAATGTCTATATTAACATTATCGCCCACAAGCGGCTTTATGTTTTTATTTCTGAAGGTACCTTTTGCCTTGCACTCATAAATACCGCGGACCTCCACATGAACATAGTAGAAGCCTGCGATACCTTTAATAATTTTACCGCGCGTCATATCAGTCATCTGTGTCCTGCTGGCCGCCGTTTCCACTCTGACCGCCCTCATCTGAGCCGGTGGTTCCTTCATTGCCTTCATCCGGAGCTGTAGTCGAAGAGTTCCCCGCGCTTACATAGATAGTAACAGTTGTTCCCTCATCTACCTTTTCACCCATTGAAGGACTCTGACCTGTAACCTGACCCTTTGCGACACCTGAACTATTCTCTGTCCTTATCTGATACTTAAGACCAAGCGCCTCAAGCTCTCTTATTGCATTCTCCTGAGTATAGCCCACGAGGTTAGGAACTGTTACCTCCTTTGTCTCCTTCCCAAGACTTACCGTGATTGTAACGGTAGCTCCAGGTGTAGTGCTTGTAGTGCCCACAGGAGACTGACTTATAACCTTTCCGCTCTCAACGGTATCGCTGTAAGACTGTTTAACAGTAACCTTAAATCCGGCACTCTCGAGAACTGATGATGCTTCAACCTGGTCGTATCCCACAACATTAGGTACTGTTGCATTTTCAGGACCGGAACTTATCGAAAGCGTAATAGTCGTATTCTTTGCCACCCTGGTTCCTGCGCTTGTTCCCTGTGAAATAACCGTTCCCTCCGGAATCGTTGTAGAAGGCTGGTATGTCGCCTTATAACCTAAGTTTACCTCATTGAGAGCAGCCTGTGCCTCCTCCTCTGTCTTTCCTACAACATTAGGTACGGGTACCTTTGAAGAATCATCCTCTTTTGTCTGCGACGGTGTTGTCTCTTCTGCTGTGGTTGTCGTCTCCTCATTCTTATTTGAAGAGCCTCCCGCAAACAGCCTCACAACAACAAAAATTGTTATGATAAGAATAAGCGCAATAATCCCGACTCCAATCCATTTCATCACCTTGTCAAGCTTATCATTGCTCTCATCGTCTATATCTTCATCATCGTCATCTGATAATTCATCGTCCTCATCGTCAAGCAGCTCATCATTTTCGAGCAGTTCGTCATCGACAAGCTCATCGTCTGCTGATTTTGCGTCGGTCTCTTTGCTCTCCGAAACCTTCTCCGCCGCAGAAACCTTCATCTCATCCTGAGACTCTCCATAGACAGGCATCATCTTAACAAAATCTTCATCAGGCACAACAAGCGATTTTTTCAAATCAGCTATAAGCTCCGAGGCGTCCTGATATCTTCTCTCTGTCTTTTTCTGCGTACACTTAAGCACTATCTTATCAATGCTTACCGGAATTCCGTCAGCTACTGACGAAGGCTTAGGTATATCGTCCTGTATATGCTGAACAGCCACTGAAACCGTCGAATCCCCGTCAAAAGGAACTGTTCCCGTCAACATCTCAAACAGAGTTATACCAAACGAGTAAATATCGCTTCTCTCATCTGAATATCCGCCTCTGGCCTGTTCCGGGCTTATATAATGAACAGAGCCCATAGCTGACGAGTTGATTGTACTTGAGGTTGCTGCCTTCGCTATTCCAAAATCCGTAACCTTTACCTTTCCGTCCCTTGAAATAATAATATTCTGCGGCTTAATATCGCGATGTACAATATGATGAGTGTGAGCCGCCTGCATACCCTTTGCGACCTGAATAGCAATGCTGACAGCCTCTTTATATGGAATTCTGCCTCTCTTTTCAATATATTTCTTAAGTGTAATTCCCTCAACAAGCTCCATTACAATATAATATATTCCGTTTTCATCACCTACATCGTAGACATTTACAATATTAGGATGTGTAAGTCCCGCCGCAGACTGCGCCTCAGCTCTGAACTTGGATACAAATGTTTTATCCTCACTGAATTCTTTTTTTAAGACCTTTATCGCCACATATCTGTTAAGCTTGTGGCATTTTGCCTTATAGACATCAGACATTCCGCCGGTACCAATCTGTTCAAGAATCTCATATCTGTCTGCCAAAAACATTCCTTTTCTTAACATAAACTTCTCCATTTCTGTGCTCTTTTTTGTCCTGCAAACTTATGTCGGAAAACCCGAAAAGACTAAGGCTCAATCAGGATAACAGAAATATTATCCTTACCTCCGTTTTCATTTGCTGTATCTATCAGCCTTTCGGCTGCCTCCTCAATTTCGGGACTGTCTTTTATGATTTTAAATATATCTTCATCCTCAATCATATTTGACAAGCCGTCCGAACACATAAGAATCTTATCTCCCGGCTGGAGCTCAACACAAAACATCTCTGCCTCAACCTTAGCGTCTCCTCCAATAGCGCGAGTAATTATATTTTTTCGCTTGTGCGTCCTTGCCGCTTTCCTGTCTATCTCTCCAAGCGAAACCATCTCCTCAACCAGGGAATGGTCTCTTGTTATCTGGCGAATATCATTTCCGACTATATAAAGCCTGCTGTCTCCGACATTTGCCACCTTAAGCATGTTATCAATAACAGTCGCAACTACAAGCGTTGTTCCCATGCCCGTATAATCCGGAGATTCTCCTGCTTTCTCAAGCAGAGCCGTATTCACCCATGTTACCGCATCATCAATAATATCTACCGTATCTTTTCCAGATGATTCTCTGACCTTTGATACAAAATTATCAACTGTATACCTTGACGCAAAATCCCCTGCTTTATGTCCGCCCATACCGTCGGCGACAATAAACAAATTAGGCAAAGGCCCAACCTCAGTCAGGGAATAGTAGACGCAGTCCTGATTGATTTCTCTTTCAACCCCCACATCTGTTGCTGCAAATGCTTTCATCATTTTCTCCATTCTGTCACAATCATCCGCTTATATAGCTTTTTCTCAACTGTCCGCAGGCACCGTCAATGTCCCTGCCCATTTCCCTTCTAATAGTAACATTTATTCCATTTTTTTCAAGTTTATTTTTAAATGCGTGTATCGCTTTCTGCTCGGATTGTCTGTAATCCCTCTCCTTAATAGGATTTACAGGAATAAGATTTATATGACAATTCATTCCTTTTACTAAACTTATAAGCTGCCGCGCGCAGTCCTCAGAATCATTTACATCGCGCACAAGACTGTACTCAAATGAAATTCTCCGTCCTGTCTGTAAAATATAATACCTGCAGGCATCCATAATCTCAGAAACAGAATATTTGTTTGCAATCGGCATCATTGTTTTTCTCAGCTCGTCATTGGGAGCATGAAGCGAAACTGCCAGCGTAATCTGAAGCTTCCTGTCAGCCAGCTTAAAAATCTCAGGCACAAGCCCGCATGTCGAAACAGTAATGTTTCTTGCGCTTATATTCAGCCCCTTTTCGCTGTTTAACAGACTTATAAATTTTAGCAGATTATCATAATTATCAAGCGGCTCTCCCGATCCCATGACAACCACGTTATCAACTCGCTCTCCCGACATCTTCTGTATAGTATAAATCTGGTCAAGCATTTCCGACGGCGTTAAATTTCTGACACAGCCGTCGAGTGTGGAAGCGCAGAAGCGGC
>CASFUI010000186.1 GCA_949297565.1 uncultured Eubacteriales bacterium | reverse complement strand
TGAAATCGTAATCCATGAAGTTATATCATTGCCGTCCGTATCTACCGCATAAATTCCTGCCCATTTATCAAAGGGCTGATTGATAGGCGTTGTACAGTTCTTTACACCGGACATATAATTAATCTTTCCGCTTACGTTGCCGCTTGAAGCCTCAGTATCAGACGGATCATAGTAAGCCTGAGATGAAAGTTTATCCGGAATAACATAACTCATAGGCGCTGTCTCATTCTCATCTTCATATATTTCAACAGCAATATTTACTCCGCAGTTCTCATATATCCATTTGGCGTCTTTCACCTGAAGATAGACAGAGCCTACCTGAGCAGTGCTACCCAGAAGATTATACGCTGAGACATTGAGTCTTTTAATATCCTGTGACCAATATGGAACTGAATGTATATATTCGCCGTTTCCCAAGATACATGAGTAATGACCATACGCGCTTCCCGAAAGTTTAATCCATGTCTGTTTGCTTGATATAACCGTTTCTCCTGTCTGTACACTGCTGTTTACGGAACATGCAAATGTGCTGTATGGCTGATATACCTTATCGGAATCAAGTTTATATACTGTAAGATAATTTTGTGCTTTGTTTATTCGGATTTTATAGCTTAAATTATCTTCAATAAAAGAGGTCTGCTCCTCTTCTGTCTGTTCAGTCGGCAAATCCTGTGATGTCTCAGCAGTCTCAGCTGATTTCCCCATATCCTTAATACTTGAAAGTACAAAAATAACGGCTGCCAGGAAAACAACCAGAATAATAAAATATATCTTTGAATTGCCTCCCAGCAGCCATTTTTTAAAGTCTAATTTCTTAATTTTCTGATACTTTAAATCCATACCGCAAATTAATTATCCTTAAATTAATTATCAAATATTATTTTGCTCATCAAAATGCTTTTCTTTAAGCTCTATATACTTAATAATTAACTCTATACAACCGTCGATTCCGAGTTCTCCGCTGTCTATGCATAAATCATAGCTCTTAGCTTCGCCCCACTTCTTGCTTGAATAGTAGTTATAGTAGCTTGCTCTTCTCTTATCTGTCTTCTGAATCATATCAGCAGCTTTAGAATCTGTCAGTTCATAGAGCTTTTTAATTCTTTCTATCCTTTTATCAAGACTGGCTTTAATCCATACACTGACTGCAAAAGGATCGTCCTCAAGAGCATAATCCGCACAGCGTCCGACTATAACGCATGACTCCCGCTGCGCAAGCTTCTTAATTGTATCAAACTGGGCAAGAAATACCTTGTGATTAATTGGCATATCTACATATGAATTAGAGTAACCCAGTGAATATGTATCCATTACTAATGAATAAAGGAAGCTGTTTGTAGGCTTTTCATCATGTGATGCAAAAAGTTCTTCACAAAGACCACTCTGCTTTGCAGCTAACTCCAATAATTCCTTGTCATAACACTATGCCTAATCTCTCTGCAAGTTTAGTTCCGATTTCATGACCGCCGCTACCAAACTCTCTGCCTATTGTAATTACTGTTCTTTCATCCATAGAAACCATCCTCCTTTATAATACTACAGGCTTTTTTATAGAATTATTATATAACAAACATCGTCAAAAATCTACAAATTTATAAAATTTTCACCATTTTATATCTAATTATCAGAAAAATTTGTTTTTAATCATCCTCATAATGATCTATATGAAGAAGTATATTCATAAGAAAATCATATATGTCTTTTGCGTTTTCATTTGCAATGACACTGTACTCACGCGGTGTAACGCATGCCAGTTTAAGATTGCAGTAGCCTTTAGCCGAAAACATATAGCTTTTGCTCCACGTAATTTTTTTTATAGCATCCTCAACCTCACTTGAAGGCTTATTTCTCGTAATAATAATAAAAGAAATGTGCGAATACAAATGATGCTTAACAGGAGATTTTCCATCGCCACGGACAAAATGAGGCTCAATACTGTTTATCGCAAAATCTTTAAGGGATTCAAGACTCTCCATATCAAGATTATCGCAGTTGATGAAAAACAGATGTTCAAAACAGCGTGTATCCCACAGTTTTGTTTCATCCCCGGACGTCTCAAATCTGTTGTTATGGTTATAACAGTAAGCATATATTACAAATTTTTTGTCTTTAAAGCAATAATTATGATATATATCAAACTTATCAGAGATACTGTTTATTATAATATCAATAAATTCTTTTCTTCTCATTTTATTTCCTCCGCTTAAATGCCGGGAATTAATTATTTCCCCGAACTCCTAAGGTCTGAGAGTATCCTGTTAAAATAATCCGGAACTGGCGCCTCAAATTCAACATACTTTTCAGTTCTGGGATGAATAAATCCCAAAACTCTCGCGTGAAGCGTCTGCCCTTCCAGATTATATGGAGACTTTTTACTTCCATACACATCATCCCCCAAAAGAGGATGTCCTATGCTTGACATATGGACTCTTATCTGATGAGTTCTTCCCGTTTCAAGCTGGCATTCTATAAATGCAAATTGTTTAAAATTTTCAAGCACCCGGTAATGCGTGACGGCGCGTCTTCCGTTTTTTAAATCTACTGCCATTTTCTTACGGTCTTTGGGATTTCTTCCGATAGGGGCGTCAACCGTTCCATTTTCCTGTGAAAAAGCATTCCAGCATACAGCGCAATACTTTCTCGTAATTTCATGAACAGCAAGCTGTGAAGCTATTCTGCTGTGCGCAAAATCATTTTTACAGGCTACAAGAACGCCGGTTGTATTCATATCAATTCTATGCACAATTCCCGGTCTTAATACCCCGTTAATACCTGAAAGATTATCTTTGCAGTGAAACATAAGCGCATTTACAAGAGTTCCGTGAAAATGCCCTGCGGCAGGATGAACAACCATGCCTTTCGGCTTATTTACAACGATAATATCATCGTCTTCATACAAAATATCAAGAGGAATATTTTCAGCTTCAATCTCAGGCTCAATGCATGGAGGAACAGTTACTTTTAATACATCTTTGCCTGATACACGGTAATTGCTCTTTACAGGCTTACCATTTACCAAAACCTTATTATCTTTAATTATTTTTTGTAAAAATGAACGCGAGTAATCCGGCATCTCATCAGACAGATACTTGTCAATCCTTGTGCCGTCATCGCATTCATCCACATTAATAACAAATAACCCTGAAGAATTATCCATTCTTAGCCTTCCTGTTTAATTTAATAAAATCAAAATCGCTCTCTTTATATATAAATAAAATCATAATAATAAAGAGAATAAGCCCCACAGTCACATAACAATCAGCGATATTAAACACAGGGAAATTGATAAGCTCAAAATAAAGGAAATCTCTCACATAGCCTAAAAAAAGCCTGTCAATAAAATTACCTGCCGCACCTGCGCCAAGCAGAATAACAGTAATGCGCATCCACAGATACTTCTTTTCCAAAGGCATTTTATATATAATAAAAACAAGTACAGCAAAAATAATTACAGTGAGAATAATAAAAAATACTCTTCCGCCTCCTAATATCCCCCATGCGGTGCCTGTATTTTCGAGATAATACAGTTCAAAAACATCATCTATAATCGGAATGGAATTCTTATTTTTCAGCGCTGCTTCTGCAATGATTTTTGTTATCTGGTCAACAGCAGAAAGCACGGCAACAGCAGCGAGAAAAATGATGAGAGAAATCCATTTCTTATTGTTTTTCATATGCAATTTGCCTTTCATAAAATTTTAAGTGAAACAGATTTATGCTGTTACAACAGTCTCAAGAGCTCTTCTCATAGTGTCGTCGTCTACAGTCATATCTATATATGCTTCGCCGATTTTTTTAAGAAGAATAAACTTTACTTTTCCCGCATCCATTTTTTTATCATTTTTAGAAGCTGCAATCACAGAATCCACTGTAATCCCGTCTGTATATAAAGGAAAATCATATGTCTTGAAGGCGCTGCAAATATCGGAAAACTCCTCTTTACTTATCATACCGCGCTCAACGCAAATCCTCAGAGCTGCAATCATTCCGAGAACTACGCACTCTCCGTGATATAATTCAAAATTCTTCTGTTTTTCAATAGCGTGCCCCAGCGTATGGCCGAAATTAAGAAGAGCCCGCTCGCCCTTTTCGGTTGGGTCATTTTCTACAACAGCCCGTTTGATCTCGCAACTTCTGTAAATCATCTCTTCGAGAACCTGCACGTCGAGAGCAGCTATTTTGTCGGAATTGTCTTTGAGCCACTCAAAATATAGGGCGTCTTTAATCAGCCCGTGTTTTAATATTTCTCCCAGGCCTGAATTAAACTGCCTGCGGCTTAGCGACTTAAGCGCAGAAATATTCATATATACAAGCTCAGGCTGATGAAAAGCCCCCACCATATTCTTGTATGCCCTGAAATCGACACCGGTCTTTCCGCCGATGCTTGAATCAACCTGAGCAAGCAGGGATGTAGGAAGCTGGATAAATTTTACTCCTCGAAGGTATGTGGCTGCAGCAAAACCTGTCAGGTCTCCGACAACGCCTCCTCCGAGTGCCACCAGCATGTCTTTTCTGTCAAATTTGTTCTCTATAAGAAATTCATATACATTCTGGACTGTGTCAAGATTTTTGTTTTTTTCACCGGCTTCAAATGTATATACAAATACATTGTTTTCGGTCTGTTCAAGACAGCTTTTTACCTCGTCGGCGTAAATCGCGCCGACATTGCTGTCGGTAATAACAGCCAGCCTGCGGTTTTTAATTCCAAGCTTTTTGACACTCTCTGCCAGCTTTGAAAAATCACTCTCAATCACTATATCATAGCGTGGCTTCCCATCATAATTTACTGTAATCAGCTTTGACATAATTAATAATCCTCCGGACTCTTAAAATACCACCTGAAACACAATGCTTCAGGTGGTTTTTATCAAAAAGTTATTTATTAAATGATGATAAATCAATCCCGCCTGCAACAAGCTCAGGAATGTCACCTGAAATATCTACGTTAGGCGGTGTTACCAGGAATATGTAACTTGTGATCTTCTGAAGATTACCGCGCATTGCATAGCATGAACCTGCTGAATAGTCAATAACACGCTGCGCAATCTCCACATGAATACCCTCAAGATTGAGAACTACTGCCTTGCCGCTCAAAAGAGTATCTGTAATATCGCTGGCATCCTCCATTGACTCAGGTCTTATAACAACAACTTCAAGTCCCCTTGAGCCTGAAGGCTTAATAGGTACAACCTTTTTAGATGATGCCTTTGGCTTC
>CASFUI010000185.1 GCA_949297565.1 uncultured Eubacteriales bacterium | reverse complement strand
GTTTTCAGATTTCAACCACTTCAGACGGCCGCTCGCGCTCAGCTACCGATATATCAAAATCCTTTGCATGATACTCGCTGCGGCTCATATCTATTTCAAGTCTGACTGTCTCAAACGCCAGTTTATCATAATTATTTTCTTTACTCAGATGTCCCAGAAAAATTTTCTTGACATCGTTCTCGAGCAGGCTGTCAATAAGCCTTCCCGAAGTCTCATTTGAGAGATGTCCTTTATTTCCGAGTATGCGCTGTTTCAAAAAATAAGGATAACTTCCGACCTGCAGAAGATTTACATCATGGTTTGCCTCAATAACCATTGCCTGGGAGCCTCTTATATTGTCAACTATGTAATCGTCGTAATACCCTAAGTCAGTCGCAACACCGATTTTTTTATTTCGGCACGATACCGTGTACGCAACAGGCTCTCTCGCATCATGCGAAACTCGAAATGCGTGTATTTCCAGATCGTCTATTGAAATAACCGAATCAGCCTTAATCTCGTGAAATAAATCATTGTCAATAACGCCGAGATTTCCGCACTCACGAATACCCTGTATAGTTCCCGCAGTCGAATAAATCGGTATCTCATCCTTTCTTGACACTACTCCGAGCCCCTTGATGTGGTCAGCATGCTCGTGTGTTACAAACACCGCTGAAATATCGCTCATTTTAAGTCCGGCGAGCGCCAGACCATCTGCGATTTTTTTTCTGCTGATGCCTGAATCAATCAAAATATGGGTATTTTCCGAGCCAACATAAATACAGTTGCCGCTGCTTCCGCTGGCAATCGTCATCAGCCTCATCTATTAGTCCTCCCAGTATAAATCTATCATATCACCGTCTTTTACCGGCGCCATGTAGTCTGCTTTTGCTCCGTTTAAGTTGAGCACAATATTTTTACCCTTTGGATTTTTTAAATCAAAAGTATAAAAATCAAACAAATCCACAAGAACATAAGACTTCTTTCCTGTAAATTTTACAGGCTGGTGATTAATCAATACAAAAATCTCCCTGTTCTGCTGTGCATCTTTGTCGGAGCCGCTCCCTGCCGCATCTGAACGATACTTATCTTTGCCGGCATTTGTATCCGACGCGCCTTTGTCTGTCTTCAAAACACTGCCGTCCTGATTTGCGACGCCCTGTTTTTCTGCTGAAAAATCTCTGTCATCCTCCTCATCGTACTCCGATGAAATATATTGGGGCTCCTCTGTCCTTACGGTAAAATTTTCATATACCCGGGTCTCCAAACCGGCCGGCTCGTTGTTGACATAAATATCAAGTCCTGAAATATCCAAATCAAGGAATTTAAAGAGCTGCTCTACCGTATAAAAATCAGCCATTAATATGTCATCACCGTTTTGAATTTCATAATATTCCGATTTAAGTTCATTGTTGACATACGCAAATCTCGGACAAATCACCTTCTTATCATTTACCATGAAAGCAACCGTTGACTTAAATTCCTCAAGCTGTCCTATTGTCATGCGGGCATCCTCGCCCACCGTAGATTCAGTTATATCTATAACATCGTTTTGTTCAATACGCGAATTGAGGCTGGCAGGCTTCTTATTAAGCAGCACAACTGCCCCCTCTCCGGCATTACCGCGCACAAGCCTTGTCCTGCCGTTCACCTTGAAATTAAGTTCAGCTCCTCTTCTAGGGAAAAGCTTTTCATTGGGATAGCCAACCTGCATTACCGCATCAACAACCGTAAGCCTGTTATTGTCATACATCTTTATCCTGTCCTTATTGACAGTCACAAAAACAAAGCTGTTTTTCTGAGTATAATAATTTGTACAGATACCAACAGGCGTAACATAAAGCGAATCCTTCTTAAAATTGTCCACATCGAATACTGTTGATGTCAGCACTTCCTCTCCTCGGACCGCAACACGCTCTGCCATAATTCCAAGATATGAGGCAACCTTGTCCGTGTAGCCTGCCATTTTTCCGCCGCCGCCGACCACAAACACAGCATTTACAGGTCTGCCGCCATTTAATTCAATAATTTTGTCCGCTGTGGCTTTTGCCATTTTGTCAAGCACCGGCTCGGCTGCTCTTCGTATCTCTTCCGCAGGTATCTTCTGCGGTATTCCCATAATATCTTTAAATGACACAAGCTTCTTTTTCTTTGAGCTTGCGTCTAGCTTAATTTTCTCAGCAGTATTAAAATCGACAAGATACGTCTTCGCGATAATCTCCGTTATCTCATCACCGGCAAGCGGAATCATACCATATGCTATTACGCTTCCATCCTTTG
>CASFUI010000184.1 GCA_949297565.1 uncultured Eubacteriales bacterium | reverse complement strand
TACTCAAGCTCCATTGAGTGGTCAAAAACGAGCTTTCCGTTATACTCACTGTTATCGGCCGCATCATCATTTTTTCTGCCGCATCCTGCCATTGCAAAAACACTTGCAAAGAGTGTAATTACAAGAGTAACAGCAAGAAATCTTTTCTTTTTCATTTTATTCTTTTTTCCTCCATTTCGAAGCGATTTAATATTTGATGAAGATAGCAGCAGAATATATGGGCGTTTTTATTATACGGCAATTACGTCCGGTGCCTCGCTTTTATCCCTGTATTAAAATCCCAATGTTTAATTTTTGCGTACAAAAATAAATAGTCCTCTGTTCTCGCAGCGACTATTGGCTTCTGCCTGTAAACCGGTCTTCTGACTCACACATCAACACGAATATTCCCCTTCCCGAAGTCGGTCAAATGCTTCCTTCAGTGGGCTAACGAATATCCATTCCATGCTCACAGCAGCGGAACTGTTCAGGATTTTCACCTGATTCCCTGGAAAATAAATTTTCCGTTTACAGTGACTATTTCATTCATCATCAGCATTATTATATATAATGCTGTTAATGTCAAGCAAAAACCGCCGCCCCGAAGCCCTTCCATCACGCACAGCACCTTTGCGTCAACGTGAGAAAAGCCCCAAAGCGGCAGCTATACACCTCAATATATTTATTTTCAGGCAGTTACTCCTGAGCAGCCGACGGCTTCTCAACCTGAGCTATTGCCTTCTTCTGCATTGAAATTCTGCAATTCTTGTTGTTGCCGAATTCCACGATAACATCATCATCTGTAATATCAATAATCACGCCGTAAAAACCGCTGGTTGTGAGAACGTAATCTCCCTTCTCAATAGAATCCATCAGCTCTTTCTGCTGCTTCTGCTGTTTTTTCTGCGGTTTAATAGCAAGAAAATACATCATTGCGCCGATTGCAACCACATAAACCAAAATAATAACTAACTGCATAAATAAATTCCTCCAAAACTTTGCTGCCGCTCTTCTGACAGCCATACTATAATAATACATCGTCTAAGATGCAACAGGTCTCAGACCTGTCACGGCAAAAATAACCAAAGTCTATAATATACTAATTTTCAAATCCTGTCCAGCGTTTCATGCTTTCTTATCATATGTTTTTAACATATCAAGACGCTCATTCTTAAAGCTCTTATAATTTCCCTCATCAATGGCAGTGCGGATATCCTCCATTAAATGATTATAGAAATACAGATTGTGAAGCACGCACAGTCTCATTCCGAGCATCTCCTTTGCTTTAAGCAGATGCCTTATATATGCTCTCGAATAATCCCTGCACGCAGGACACTGACATCCGTCCTCAATAGGGCGGGCGTCCTTCTCATACTGCGAATTGAACAGATTTATCTTTCCGAACTTAGTGTAAACATGACCATGACGGCCGTTTCTTGACGGATAAACACAGTCAAAAAAATCAATTCCCCTGTCTACCGCCTCGAGTATATTCGCAGGCGTTCCAACACCCATTAAATATGTCGGCTTATCTTTAGGAAGATACGGCACAGTCTCATCAAGAATGTGATACATCTCCTCATGAGTCTCGCCCACAGCCAGTCCTCCGACAGCATAACCGTCCAGTTCCATCT
>CASFUI010000183.1 GCA_949297565.1 uncultured Eubacteriales bacterium | reverse complement strand
AGAATTATTCCGCCCAAAAATGTCGTAACTGTTGTTGTTATAATAAGTCCCAGAGTCTTTACGCCTGAACACAGATAGAAATAATAGCTCAAAATCAGAAGCCATATCCACTGAAATCTCTTAGGTATCAGATAATAGACTATTACCCCTACAAGCAGGAATATTAAAAACCCTGTTGAAGCAAATGCCATAAGTTCCTCCGCTGATATTTTAAAACATATTTTATATTTATCTTAAAGGACCGTACAGCTAAAGGCGCGCTCGCAGGGGAGCATTCATGGCTCCCGCAGCGGCGCGCCGACTGTCAGCGCCCGTAATTTGCAATCGTCTCCCTGTACATATCAGGAGTTCCCACATCATACACCTTCCCGTTAAATACAAAGCCCATTATACCGGCCGTCTGTCTGACACTGTCCAGAGCATCAGTGAGCTGTATCTCTCCTTTGGTGGTAATATTATTTTTAATATTATACTCAAGAGCCTCAAATACATCAGGCGTGAGGATATACTGTCCATATGCGCAGTAATACTTGTCGCCGTCAGACTTTGTGCGCACTTTAAGACAATCCTTCGCATAATTAATATCCGGTTTCTCCACCATCTGAGTAATCTTGAGAAGATTTTCATTGCTGTTCTCCCACTTTCCGCACATTATACCGTAGTGTGAGACGCTCTCAAGAGGCACGTCCTGCATTGAAATCATCGTCTTTCCACACTCCTCATATGCCTCTATAAGCTGCATACTGCATGTGCGCTCCTCAAAGGAATCATATATCATGTCTCCCAAAAGCAGAAGCACCGGCTCATTTCCCGCGAACTCACGGCACTGATATACCGCATGTCCGAAGCCCCTTCTCTCCTTCTGATATGCATAGGTAATCTTTTTGCCAATCTCAAGTATCTTCTCCTCATAAGCGCGCTTTTCCTCTGACAGCTTACTTATATGCTCCTGTGAGAGAGGGCTGAAAAACGCATCATACTGCGCCTGTTCCTCCTCGCCTATGACAAGGCAGACTTCCTCTATGCCTGATTCCTCAAGCTGCTCGAGAAGATTCATAATCACAGGCTTTACATATCCGTCTCTGTCAATAATAGGGAAGAATTCCTTTTTTATTGCCCTCGTCTCCGGATAAAGTCTTGTCCCGAAGCCCGCAACCGGAATTATTGCCTTGCGGACCTTCTTTTCCGGTTTAAGCGTAAGTCTGAAGCCTTCCATATTGTACTTTTCTTTTATATATTCAATGAGCTGTTCCCGGCTTTTCTCATCCTTTGCAAGGAACTGCACCGAGCCGTCTCCCTGTGAGCCGACTCCCTTTGCTCCATAGGTATACTCCTTTATCTTTTCATCCGCAAGGACTCTGTGAAGCTCAGGCGATGCAAGCTCCTTAGGTGACGCCGGAGCTACAAGCGTGTCAAACATTTTCTGAGCCTCTGTCATAAGTGCTCCCACTCCCTCACAGTCACCGGCTTCTATCGCCTTAACAGCACGCTCAACCAGCTTTTCATTTTCAATTCCGAGCGCTCTCTGAACATTTTTTTCAATCTCTGTCTCGGCAAACGGATAACATTTATTCAAATCAGACAGTATCTTTACAGTGTCCTTACTTCCGTTGAGCTCGGAAAACACCCAGTAAAGAGGTCTCTTTACCTTTATTTTGTCTACAAACACTTCGTTTCCGTCAAAGGTCATATTAACAGGCATAACGCCGAAAGCACATGCCTGGTCCAGTCTTCCGCATCTCGACGGCGTTCTCTGCTCGCCGTAAAATGCTATATTCATCTCTCCCATTGTGTTAAGCTGAAGATTGTACATTTCGTTAAAAGCACGCGCCACAAGAACACATATGGCAGCGCTCGATGAAAGACCGCTCTTAATAGGCAGGTTCATCTCGTCCACATGTATACGCAGTCCCTTAACCCGATAGTGGTCATTTACATAAGACGCAACGCCTGCGACATAGGAAAAAAAGCCTCCCTCCTGCGCAGTCTCCCTCAGCTTTTTGGAATCCATCTCGCACTCAAAGGATTCATTTTTAAAACTTGGTATCTCACTCTCAACAATAAACTTGTCCGACATCGTTACCGTCGCATATATTCCCTGCTCCACGCCCGTCACTATTGCATGTCCCGGAATAATCGACGCATTCATAACTCTGTGAAGACTCGCCCAGTCGCTGTGTTCCCCAAAAAGACAGAGCCTTCCCGGAACAAACAGTTTCAGCTTTTTATCCATATCAACCTCCAAAACAGGTATTTTTTGTAAGTATTATTGCCCAATATACAATACATTATTTTAACTCAAATACCATTATTTCGCAATAGCAAAAAGCTTTCCCGAAGCATTTCGGGAAAGCAGTTAAATTATCATTGTTATTCTATTGTATTTCTGAAATACTCTATTGTAGGCACAAGCCCTTCCCTGAGAGGAACTTTAGGCTCCCAGCCTCCAAGCTCGCTCTTTGCCAGTGTAATATCCGGACGGCGCTGTGTAGGATCATCCTTCGGCAAATCCATGCACACCAGCTTAGACTTAGTGTCTATCATCTCAAGCACAATATCCGCAAGCTCACGGATTGTAAACTCTCCCGGATTACCGAGATTAACCGGACCAAGAAAATCATCTCTTGAATTCATCATGCGGATAATTCCCTCTACAAGGTCATCAACATAGCAGAAAGAACGCGTCTGCGAGCCGTCTCCGTATATCGTAATGTCCTCGCCCTTAAGTGCCTGAATTATAAAATTAGATACAACTCTTCCATCCTCAGGGTCCATCATCGGACCATACGTGTTGAATATCCTTATAACCTTAACTTTAGTTCCGAACTCTCTGTTATAATCGAAACACAGTGTCTCCGCGCAGCGTTTTCCCTCATCGTAGCATGAGCGTATTCCGATAGGATTTACATTGCCGCGGTAACTCTCAACCTGAGGATGAACAAGCGGGTCGCCGTACACCTCGCTTGTAGAAAACTGCATAATCTTTGCATTGTTTTTGGTTGCAAGCTCCAGCATATTGATAATTCCGAGAATACACGTCTTTGTCGTGTAGGTCGGAGACTTCTGATAATGCGGAGGGCTTGCCGGGCAGGCAAGGTTATAAATCTCGTCTATATTTTCAAGCTCAAGCGGCTCGATTATATTGTGATTTAAAAACTCAAACTCAGGATTTGAGAGAAACGGCTCGATATTAACCATTCTTCCCGTATACAGATTATCGACACAGATTACATGGCTGCCCTCTTTCAGCAGTCTCGCACACAGGTTGGAGCCAACAAAACCGGCGCCTCCCGTAACTAAAATTCTTTTCATGACCGTTTCCTTTCGCTGTCTTTATTTATTTAAACTGCTCGCAACACCTATCTGATAATACTCAAAGCCTCTCTGAGCGAGAGCCTGTGCATCATACTGATTTCTTCCGTCAAATATTATCGGTCTCTTAAGACGCTTTTTAATCTCATCAAAGTCAGGCTGTCTGAACTCCTTCCACTCTGTTACAAGAATCATTGCGTCCGAATCTACTAAAACGGAATATTTGCTGTCGTAATACTCGACATTTTCATTTCCCTTGAGATAGCACATTTTAGCTTCGTTTTCCGCCTTAGGATCATATGCCTTTACCTTTGCGCCGCGTTTTGTAAGCTCATTTATAATAGTAATTGCCGCTGCCTGTCTCATATCATCTGTGTCAGGCTTAAACGCAAGACCCCAGACCGCAAATGTCATTCCGGTGAGGTCCTCTCCGAAACGCTCCACAACCTTTCTAGGAATTACATGCTTCTGCTCGAAATTAACCTCCTCAACCGCGTTGAGAATTTTTGTTGTGTAGCCAAAATCCTTGCTTGTCTTAATCAAAGCCTGAACGTCCTTAGGGAAGCAGCTTCCGCCGTAGCCGCAGCCCGGATATATAAATGAGTAACCTATTCTTTTATCGCTTCCGATACCAAGTCTTACCTTATTTACATCAGCGCCTACTCTCTCGCAGATATTTGAAATCTCATTCATAAACGAAATCTTTGTCGCGAGCATCGCGTTTGCTGTATATTTTGTCATTTCTGCGCTTGCAATATCCATGAAAATAATATTTTCATTGTTTCTTACCAGAGGCAGATACAGTTCCTTCATAACCTTTGCCGCAGCATCATTGTCTGTTCCTATGACAATTCTGTCCGGTCTCTGACAGTCGGAGATAGCCGTTCCCTCTTTAAGGAACTCCGGATTTGATATGACATCAAATGTCAGGTCGCTGCCTCTCTTGTCAAGCTCCTCCTGTATCTTGGCACGCACCTTTAAAGCTGTTCCAACCGGGACAGTTGATTTATCTATGATATACATATGGTGGTCCATATACTGACCTATACTCTCAGCTACGCCCAGCACATAGTGAAGGTCGGCGCTTCCGTCCTCACCCATAGGTGTTCCGACTGCTATAAAACATATATCGGAATCCAGCAGCGCCTGCTGAATTTTTGTTGTAAACTTCAGCCTCCCCGCTTTATAGTTATTGGAAACAAGATTATCCAAACCCGGCTCATAAATCGGTATCTCTCCGTTTGTAAGCGCCTTAATCTTTTCCTCATTGACATCGACACACCAAACATCGTTTCCCAAATCTGATAGACATGCTCCTGTTACCAATCCAACATACCCTGTTCCTACTACTGCAATTTTCATTTCATACCTCGTTTCTGCGGCGTCTCTTTCGCATCACATCCGCTGACACACTTATGAAGCTGCTCCCCCACCGCAAATAATAATTATTTTACTTTATGCCAAACAAAAATCTGCCTGCATTATTCTAGCAAAACACATAGATTTCTTCAACACTTTTATCAAAATATAACAATATTTTTTGTAAAACTTTTGCAAACTTCTTTTGGTAAAGTGTTTTGTGTTAAGGCTCTGTCGACGTTCCGACTTCATTTATAATATTTACCTTAAGCTCTGATTTATTTAACGGCGCAAGCTGAACATTGCCTCCGTCATTTACATATACTATGCTGTTGATTTTTGTCGTCTCACCCTTATAATTGTCAAAGATTATAGTTACCTCTGAAATATCAGTATTCGGCGCTTCCACTGAAATATGGTCTATATTTGCATTGTAATTATATTTCGACGAATTGCCACCGCCGTAGTCCACGGTAATCTTGCCCCAGTAATTCATTGCGGCGTCAATTCTTATATAGTCGCCCTTCTCGGCAATTTTCTCATCTCTGTCATCAGATATCTTGCATATGACACACTCGTCGTTTTCAAACACCGTCTCAACATAATAGCGTGAACGCATATCATTAAGTGTATCACTGTTCACCTTCATATAAACATCCTCGACAAAATATGAGTCAGGTTTAAGCTCCTCGCAGTCTATATTGTGCATGGTAACATTAGCTTCCACCGCAATTGTAGGATTTTGCCACCATCCTGAGCCGTAATAACTGCTGTTCTCAGGCTGTGACCTTATAAATTCAACAGCCTCGTCAATAAGCTGCTTTCTCTCGTGCGACTTAACAATACCTTCATATTCAGATATGCATTTAGGAACAAAAATAAAGACCATAATCACAGCTGCAGCTACAGTAAGTATACTGTATAAAACCCGGCTCTTTTTAAAATTCTCTTTCACAATCTTTCCGAATAACAGGAGAGAATTTGTAATTCCGAAAACATTCGCAATCATAATCCTTCTCTCGCTGAGGCGGTCGCCTGAGACGATCAAAAGCCACCATGCCATGTATGTCATAAATACAAAATACAGACAGATATTAAGCTCGTCAATCTTCTTGCCCTTCTTCCAGCAATATATAAAATATACAGCCGGAAAAATCATTAAGACAATAAGCAACAGCGACATCATATTAAACATATCGCCATACCAGACAATATTTGTAACTATTCTTGACAGCAGACCTGTTATGCCTCCGACCTCATCTGCCGTTCCGGATTCAGTCAGAATACATGCCAGCTCCTGATACCACCATGAAAAATATTGCATAATGCCGCCTAGCGATATGAGTTTATACAGCTCGAACAGCGCTACAGGCACAAGAAATCCGCCAACCAGAGTCAGGTATTTCTTAAATTCATGCTTTCGATTGCTGCTCTTAACCAGGTCATATACAAGAAACAGAAAATAAGTAGGCGCGCATATCATAAATACGGTTTTTGTGAGATACCCAACGCCAAACAACAGTCCTGTGACGAAATAATACCTGAATTTTCCCTTCTGACGTGCATACAGAAAAACAAGAAACGTAAGCAGCATGACCGTTCCCATTGCAACTTCTCCATAACCGTAAAACGGATTAAAATAGGTATAAGGAACAAAAAACAGTGTCGTAAGAATACCCGCTATCCTTCCAAGTCTCTTTGATACAACATAGTATATCAAAAACAGAAATACGCAGTAAACGGCGCACAGCACAATCTGCATATGCATAGGCTTGACACCGAAAATCACATTTAACAGCGCGGTAGGAAAAATAATAGGAGAGCCTGTCTGTATCTTATGGTCGAAAAGCAGGGAATCACTTGCATTGTAATCCACATCCATATAATTTGTGGCATACCGCCCGTTATCCGCAAGACTCTTTGACACCTGAAAGTTCATCCCCGCGTCAAAATCAAGCAGACAGTTGTTAAGCATCACAACATATAATCCCGCAAATAAAACAGCCAGAATAACAAGTGAAATCCAGTTATTTTTTATGTAGTTTTTTATTTTATTCATTTTTACCTCCTATTATGAAAACACAGAAAGCGTTTCATGTTTTACCTTAGGAGGAACACGCACTGCGCATCCCCCGCATCACAGCATTCTAAATAAACTTTATCCAAACGTCCCGATTATTGAAAATCTTCTGCCCTTGTAAATTTTTATAAAAGCAGAAGATTTCAAAAGTCATATTTATTTGTATATTACAAGCTTCCTTATAAGGAAATTCCATATAAACACAATTCCGGTCGCGGCAACCTTGCTGAATGTCTTTCCGACTGAACTGTCAAAGCCCATAACGGTAACAAAAAGATACATCAGCACAAGATTAAACAAAAGACCTATTGCGCTTACGGCAAACACCAAAACAGCCTCTTTCGCTTTCTTGTCCTTATAAGAAACATTATCCTTAAAGGTTGTAATTCTTCCGAGAATCCAGTTTGCACTCGTAGAGAAAACAAACGCAAGCACCGTCGAAACAAAATAATGGATTTGTAAAACATTCGCGAAGAGGAAAAACATAACCCATTCTACAACGGCAGCCACGCCGCCCACGAAAAAATACGAGATAAACTGTTTTATATTTGCCTTGCTAAGTACACCCATTATTTTCTATATCTCCAAATACAGTATATTGCTCTTACTCCGTCCTTAAATCCGATTTTCTTACCCTCTTCGTTCGTTCTCGGATAATAAGAAATAGGAACTTCCTTAAATCTGATTTTCATCTTTGCAACCTTAGCCGTAATCTCAGGCTCAAAGCCGAAACGCTGCTCCTTAATATCAACAGACTGGATAATCTCGCGCTTAAACGCCTTATAACAGGTCTCCATATCTGTACATTTAAGGTGCGTAAACAGATTTGAAAGTCTTGTCAAAAACCAGTTTGCCATTCTGTTCGCAAGATACCCTTTCATCTTAGAGTTAAGGAAACGTGAGCCGTAAACAACATCAGCCTCGTCATTGAAAATAGGCTCTATAATCTGCGGATACTCCATTGGGTCATACTCCAGGTCGGCGTCCTGAATTATTACAACATCTCCCGTTGCCGCCTTAAAACCTGTGCGCAGAGCCGCACCTTTTCCCCCGTTCTTCTTGTGATAGATAACCTGGCTTACAAGAGGCTTAATCTTTTCCTCTAATATCTTTCGTGTTCCGTCCGTAGAACAGTCATCCACAACAATAATCTCCTTGTTTGGAACAGGCGATTCCAAAACCTTATTTACAAGCCCGACAATGTTGTTTTCCTCATTATAGCAAGGAATTACGATTGACAATACTTTTTTATCCATGTTACTCATATTTTTTCCCTTTCCGGCGCCTGCCTCGGCGCTCAACATACCATGTCCGGTTATCTACTCTACCGGAACATATGCATGCCACGTATCAGTTCCCATATCATAATAATAAACCTTCAGCGTAATGTTTGTTCCCTCAATCCAATCTGTCGCATATTTGTGTATGTCTTCACCGTCTGCATTATTGAGAGCCCAGCCCACAGGAAACTGTCCCGAATATCCGTTAAGATTTTTAAGCTCGTATTTTTCACAGATTTCCCATGCAAAATGCTGATAGCTAATCCACGAATACTTCTCACCGTTATATGTGTGAGCGGACGGATTTGTGTCCACAATATACATTGCCTCACAATCCTCAGGAGGCGCGGAGACAGTGCTCAGCTGTCTTTCTTCCTCCGTGCTCGTCCAATCCGACTGTATTCCGTATATATTACTGTTGCTGTACCATATAAGCGCCGCAGTCACAACAGGTATTGCCGCCGCAAACACAAGCTTAAGCTCATATTTCTGACAGATTTTATACCCGCCGACCGCAATAATTATCGCAATCGGTATCGTCAGGAAAAAATTGTAGCGCACTGCCGCCCTTATCGCGGATGCTCCCGGAAACAGCTTATATACAAACAGCCACAGGGAAGCCCCGTTTGACTGCACCAGCAGAATAAATGACACAAATACGGAATAAATCATAGAAATTCTAAGCGTCATATCTTTATTGTCATATACGCCCTTTGATTCAAGCGCTCCGTATTTTGCCTTCAGATATTTTCTTCTCGTATAGAAAAACAAAAACACGAGAAGTCCCATAACTATGATTGAAAAGCCTACATGAAGCTCCCACACAAACATTCCGGTTGTCTCCGCTCTTCCGTTTAAGTCAAGCTTTTCAATAACCCACCCGAGCATTCTGTTGCCCGTCGATACGTTAAAAAAGTCAATAAGCTCCGGAAGCTGCTGCACAATCTCGCCATATGAACGCTCTCCGAATCTTCTGCTGACCGGAATATAAAGCATAAAAAACGGAATTACGATACATACAGTGTAAACAACATATGCCGCAACCTCTTTCCAGCATTTTTTCACATATGCCCAAACATTTTTAAGAACATGATTTTTATTTGAATAGGCTACTGCCAGATACACAATGGCAAGAGTCACAAAAAACAGTGCCGTAAAAAATGCTGTATACCAGCTTGTGTACATTATCAATGCATAAGATGTAATGGACAAAAAGCCATATATAATTCTCTTTTTATTCGACTCAAAATATTCAAAAAAGGAGTATATAAAAATTATTAAAACAGGTATAAGGCTTATAGCCATAAGCTGAGTATGTCCTATACGCACATAGTAAGCGCTCGAATATGAGAAAATAACAACTCCCACAAAGCTCCAGAGACTGCTTATCTTAAACTTTCTCCTGAGCAGATAGTACATTGTATAGCTTCCCATGATGTGAAAAGCAATGAGCACAATCTTATTTGCAAGGAACATATTCACTCCGAACGCCCGCAGAATACTGTAAGGTATAGCAAACCCAAGCAGCATATCCGTAAACGCTACTGTATCAGGCATTGGATAGAAAATATTTACAACACTGAAGGATTCCTTTCCGCAAAACGCGTTATACCAATGCTCTACCAGCAGATTATTCAGTCTTGAATCATTAATATCACCAATCAGCGCATCATTGAACAAGACCTTTGCAAAGAACACATATTCCAGTACCGCTATCGCCGCCAGCACAAAAACCGTTGCTGACAGGCTTTTTATGCGTTCTGCCCTGTCTGTCGTCTCCATTAACACACCCCTTATAATAATTTTTCAAAAAATCCTATAAACTATAACTGAATTTGCAAAATATGTCAACACCCGGCCGAACTGTTGCTGTGCGCATAAACGCCGGCACAAATAAATACTCCGAACAATTTTACAGGTACTCAGTTTTCCCCTTTTCACGCAGAGCTGCAAGCACCTGCTTAATCTGTCCCGCATGTTCCTTATCGCAGACCAGTGTCGCGTCCCGCGTGTCAACTATGATTATTCCATCAAGGCCTACTGCGGCAATCAGCTTATCCTGCGCTTCAATCACACAGTTTTTCGTCTCCACTGACACCACATTGCCGCTCACTACATTGCTGTTTTCATCGTTTGCCTTAATTCTTCCGACCGCGAGCCACGAGCCGACATCATCCCAGCCGAAATCACCTGGAATACTGTAAATATTCTGAGCATTTTCCATTATGCCGTAGTCCACAGACTCAGACCTCATAGCGCCGAAAGTGTCCTCAAGCACATTTTTATACTCAGACGTTCCTATCGAAGCCTTGATTGTCATAAGGTCCTCATATATATCAGGCATAAGTTTCTCAAAATTATTTAATATTGTTGACACTTTCCACACAAACATACCGCTGTTCCACAAATATTCACCGGAAGCGAGGTATTTTTTTGCAAGCTCCAAATCCGGCTTTTCAACGAACTGCTTAACGGAATTGGCGGAGCCGAGCATTTTTTCTTTATCATAGTGAATATAACCGTACCCCGTCTCAGGATAATTAGGAGTGATTCCTATTGTGACAAGATTTTCTCCCTGCTCGGCAGTCTTAGCGGCCTGCTCAAGAGTTTCAGCAAACACTTCGTTATTTTTAATCAGATGATCTGACGGAAGCACAATCATTACCGCATCGTCATACTTCTTGTTTATATGGACGGCTCCAAGTCCGATACATGGAGCTGTATTTCTTCCTACCGGCTCACACAGAATATTTTCCTCCGGAAGCCCCGGAAGCTGCTCTGTTACCAGTTTCTTGTAAAGACTGTTTGTTGCTATATAAATATCCTCAAGCTCAACAAGCGGAAGAATACGCTCAACAGTGAGCTGTATCATTGTCTTGCCGTCATCGGTCAGCGATAAAAACTGCTTCGGCAGAGACACTCTGCTTTTTGGCCAGAAACGCTCTCCCTTTCCTCCTGCCATAATCAATGCTGTTTTTTTCATATTAATCTCCATTCCTGCGCACGTTTTTTGCACATAACATACTATTTCTTTTTACTGAAAGCCCACAGCTTATTCATGAAAAAGTTAATCGGAATATTAATTACAAGGTTAATAATCGGCGCCACCATTTTGTGAATTCCAAGTATGTCAACCCACAAAAACAGCAGTATATTATTAAGCACAATGCCAGTGACGCCGTAAGATACATATGTCTTTAAAAGAGCTTTCCAAATACTGCGCTCCTCACCGTCCTTAAGCTTGAACACATATTTGTTGTTCCAGTAAAAAGACCATAAAACACTCAGAAGAAATGAAACAATATTTGCGATTATGTAGTCAAACGCCGGAAAAATGTTCAGCTTTATAAGCACTTGCAGCGTTACCGCATACAAAAGATATGAGACTATTGTGTTCGACACGCCGACAAGTCCGAACTTGATAAACTCCGTAAAAGTACTGCGCACCTGTTGCGTCATATCCTTTTTTAACAGCTTGAAAATCAGCCCCAAAAACCAAAAGGCAATTTTTTCTATAAGGTCATATAATTTTTTCCCCATTTTTCACCTTTAACTTTCCCGTATCTTACTTAAACCACTTTGAAAGACTGTCAAGTCCTTCCCATTTCTTATCCTTGTCTGAAATGTTAAGCTCGTCCGAAGAGCTGACAGGCCACTTGATGCCGATTTCCGGGTCATTCCACGCGAGACCTCCCTCATCGTCAGGGTGATAAAAATCAGTACACTTATACGCAAACTCCGCCTCATCGCTTAACACTACAAATCCGTGAGCAAAGCCCGGAGATATATAAAACTGCTTCTTGTTTTCAGCCGACAGCTCCACTCCGAACCACTTTCCGAAAGTAGGCGAGCCTTTGCGTATATCAACCGCAACATCGAACACCTTTCCTCTTATGCAGCGCACAAGCTTTCCCTGCGGATGATTAATCTGAAAATGAAGCCCTCTGAGCACATTTTTTGTACTCATAGACTGGTTGTCCTGAACAAAAACCATGTCAAGACCGGCCTCCTTGAAATCATTCTGGTTGTAGGTCTCCATGAAATATCCGCGCTTGTCGCCGAACACGGCAGGCTCTATAACATATAAGCCCTCAATATCACATTTTGTAACTGTAATTTTACCCATAGCTTTTCAAAACTCCTCTCCGCTCATCGGAATAATGCTTTTATTTTTTATTTATGAGAATATCAACATATCGCTTTGTTGCATCCTGCCATGACGGCAGCCTTTTAAACCCGTTCTCCGACAGCTTCTCCTTACTCATACGGCTGTTGTACGGACGCTTTGCTTTCGAAGGAAATTCTGTGGCAGGAACCGGCGTAACCTTTACGTCCATACCGGCACACTTAAATATCTCACACGCGAAATCATACCAGCTGCACAGCCCCTCATTTGTGGCATGATAGTTGCCGTATTTATCACTCTCAATCATATCGCACAATAGCACCGCCAAGTCATATGTGTATGTCGGAGAGCCTATCTGGTCGTTCACCACACTGACTGCCCCGCGCTCTTTTCCGAGACGAAGCATTGTCTTAATAAAATTATTTCCGTTTACGCCGAACACCCAAGCGATGCGCACTATAAAATACTTAGATACGTTGGCTCTCACCGCCAGCTCTCCCTCATATTTTGTCTGACCGTACACGTTAAGCGGTTTTGTGACTGCATCATCAGGCTCCCATAGTCTTGTTCCCTCGCCGTCAAACACATAATCGGTGCTTATATACATAAGCTTACAGCCAAGACGCGCGCATACCTTTGCGATATTCTCCGTACCGTACGCGTTGACTCTCCTGCATGTATCAACATCTTCCTCAGCCCTGTCAACCGCTGTATAGGCCGCACAGTGAATTACCGCGTCAGGAGCAGCCTCGCCTACAACCCTGTCAACCGCATCGGCGTCTGTAATATCCATATCCTCCACGTCAACCCCAACAGGAGTATGTCCGCGCTTTTTAAGTTCATTGACAACATCAAACCCGAGCTGTCCCTTAACACCTGTAACCAAAACCTTCATATGCCAATTCCTTTCTGCTGAGGTCGGCGTCAAACCTATGCGCGTTAAACGCGCATTCCTCAATTATTTTTCAAACTTATGCTCTCTGTCGCCGTACATATTCTGATAATAATTCTGGTAGTCTCCCGAAATGATATGCTCCCACCAGTCTCTGTGCTCAAGATACCATTTAACAGTCTTTTTGATGCCGTCGTCAAACTTTGTCTGAGGAAGCCAGCCGAGCTCATTGTGCATCTTGGTCGGGTCAATCGCGTATCTTCTGTCATGTCCCGGTCTGTCGGTAACATAGGTTATCATCTCATCGCCCTTTCCGAGCTCAGCAAGAACAGTCCTTACAACCTCAAGGTTAGTTCTCTCGTTGTGTCCGCCTATATTGTAGACCTCGCCCACTCTTCCGTTTCTTATAATCAGATCAATGGCGCTGCAGTGGTCCTCGACATAGAGCCAGTCACGCACATTTTCACCCTTGCCGTATACCGGAACAGGCTTTCCGTTAAGGACATTCGCAATCATGAGAGGAATAAGCTTCTCAGGAAAATGATACGGACCGTAATTGTTTGAACATCTTGAAATTGTAGCCGGAAGACCGAAAGTCCTGTGATATGCCATTACCAGCAAATCGGCGCTCGCCTTTGACGCCGAATAAGGACTTGATGTGTGAAGCGGAGTCTCCTCTGTAAAGAACAAATCCGGACGGTCAAGCGGAAGGTCTCCGTACACCTCGTCGGTAGAAACCTGATGATACCTCTTTATTCCGTATTTTCTGCACGCGTCAAGCAGCACTCCCGTGCCGATTACATTTGTCTGCAAAAATATTCCCGGATTGTCAATAGAGCGGTCAACATGACTCTCCGCAGCAAAATTAACAATTATATCAGGCTTCTCCTCCTCAAACAGAGAATATACCGCATCTCTGTCAGCGATGTCCGCCTTTACAAATTTAAAGTTCGGATTATCCATTACATCTGCAAGCGTTTCCATATTTCCTGCATATGTAAGCTTGTCAAGACATATAATTATATCCTCCGGATGCTTATCCAGCATGTAGTGTACAAAATTTCCGCCGATAAATCCGGCTCCGCCTGTAACTATAATTTTCATAATTATCCTCGTTTCTGCGCTGCCTTTTGCGCTTGTCAATCATAATACTATCAATACTTGATTTTACCCTCTGCAACCTTTTTAAGATGCTTTCCGTACGGTGATTTTCCGTATTTTACGGCATGGTTTTCCAGCTGCTCGCGAGTAATCCAGCCGTTTTTGTATGCGATTTCTTCTATGGCAGAAATCTGTATTCCCTGTCTGTTCTCTATAACCTTTATAAATTCTGTCGCCTCTGAGAGCGCATCCACAGTTCCCGTGTCAAGCCACGCATATCCTCTTCCCAGAGTTACAACATCGAGCTTACCCTTCTCGAGATATATTCTGTTTAAATCGGTAATCTCAAGCTCTCCTCTCGCCGAAGGCTTAATCTGCTTCGCGTACTCACAGACATTTTTATCATAAAAATAAAGACCTGTAACACAGTAGTTAGACTTAGGATGCTCAGGCTTCTCTTCTATTGATATTGCCTTTCCGTTCTCGTCAAATTCCACAATGCCAAACCTCTCGGGGTCATCGACATAGTATCCGAAAACTGTTGCACCGTCCTGCTTTTCTGCCGCATGTCTCAAGTGTTTAACAAGTCCGCTGCCATAAAAAATATTATCTCCCAAAACCATTGCGCACGAATCGCCGTCAATGAACTCCTCACCGAGTATAAACGCCTGCGCAAGACCGTCAGGTGACGGCTGCTCTTTATATGAGAGCTTAAGTCCGAGCTCGCTTCCGTCTCCGAAAAGACTCTCAAAATTAGATAAATCATGTGGTGTTGAAATAATAAGTATCTCTCTTATTCCCGCCATCATAAGCACAGACAGCGGATAAAAAATCATCGGTTTGTCATAAACCGGTAAGAGCTGTTTGCTTGTTACCATAGTCAGCGGATAAAGTCTTGTTCCGCTTCCGCCTGCTAAAATAATCCCCTTCAAGTTTGTCCTCCGTTCCTGAGCCTTCATGCTCAATATTTGATTCCCTTTGCCTTCTTAAAAGCTATTTTATACGCGTCCTTACAGCCGCGCTTCTTTACGTTATCCTTACTTCTGATACCGTCGATATACTGTCTTATAAAATATATAAAGAAGAGTCTCTTATTAAAGTTTTTATATAAAAACAACAGCTTGTTGCGGTATACATGATAAGTAAAAAAAGGCGACCACTCCGTGCTGCTGCCGGTATGGATATGTCTGACAACAGATGAAGGACAGAACATGATTTTTCCTCCGTTTGCTTTCATTCTGAACGACAAATCAGTATCCTCATAATACATGAAAAACTGTTCGTCAAAGCCGCCGCAGGCATCAAAATCCTTTTTCTTCATTATAATCGAAGCGCCGCAGCCGT
>CASFUI010000182.1 GCA_949297565.1 uncultured Eubacteriales bacterium | reverse complement strand
GAGTGTTTATAGCATCAACCGGCGAGGCGGCAGGAGTGAACAGATTAGAGATAAGTCTGGACAATGCTCTGCTTGTATGTGAAAAAGGTGAGCTTTCTGTGTGTGAGCTGGATAAACCCGAAATAGAGTACAGAAACAGCAGGGATGATTTGTTCGGAAAACCTAAGTGTGAATGGAAAAAGATAGAATGTGAAAAGCCTGAGGGAGCATATGAAAAAGTTCTGTCGGATTTTGCTGCCGGAATTATGACTGCTGCCGGAAGTGAGGCTATTAACAGCCTGTATCTGTCTAATGCCATATATCTGTCATCATGGGAACACAGAATGGTGAATATTCCTGAAGCAGGCACAGAGGAGGAGCTTAAGTTTGAGAAGAGCTTTGAAGCTTGGCTTAACAAAAAGGCAGGAAAACAGCCGGCATCATCAGCGGGTGATGAATACAAAGCGAAAGCCGAAATCATAGAGCAGCAGGAGAGGGAAATACAGTTTGATAAATTTGATTCCGAGGAGGCTGTCAGAATTGGTACGGCGTTAATTAAAGAAGCGGAGAGAAGAAACAATAAGATTTGTCTCGATATTCAGATTGCGGGAAGAAGACTTTTTCATTATTCAAGTGACGGCAATGCGTCAAGCAACGATGTGATGATTGAGAGAAAGAAAAACACCGCCATGTATACAGGACACAGTTCGCTTTGGGCGCATTATATGCTTAAGAGTATGGGACTTTCCATTGACCAGAAATGGCATCTTGATCCGTCGCAGTATGCGGAGGTTGGGGGCGCGTTTCCGATAAGGCTTAAAAACTGTCCAACTGCAATAGGAACAATTACCGTATCCGGCTTTGACCATACTGTAGACCACGGAATTATCGTTGATGTATGCAGAAAATTAATATAATATTTAAGTCCGGTGCGTCCCTGATAGAGGCGCGCCGGATTTTTTGCGTATTTTTTTTCAATTTTTTGACTTTATTAAATTTATCATGTAAAATAAATCGATTACAAAAAAGTTAGCTTTTACAAAGCGGGAATGGAGAATAATAAATTTAATGAGATTTGAAGATTTGCAGGTAGACGAGAGAATATTGAGAGCGGTTGAAGATATGGGCTTTGAGGAGGCATCGCCGATTCAGGCTCAGGCTATTCCGGTAATCATGGAGGGACGAGACGTAGTTGGGCAGGCACAGACCGGAACAGGAAAGACGGCGGCATATTCTATTCCTGTTTTGGAGAAAATAAACCCTGATTTAAAGAAACTGCAGGCGGTGATTTTGTGTCCTACAAGAGAACTTGCCGTTCAGGTGGCTGAGGAGATAAGACGCCTTGCAAAGTACATGAGCGATATTCGCGTGCTTCCGGTATACGGCGGACAGGAGATTGTAAAGCAGATTAAATCCTTAAAGTCCGGAGTTCAGATTGTCGTGGGAACACCGGGAAGAGTGATGGACCATATGAGAAGAAAAACAGTCAGATTTGACAATGTGTCTATGGTTGTGCTTGACGAGGCTGACGAGATGCTTGACATGGGATTTCGCGAGGATATGGAGACTATTCTCACAGATACGCCGTCAACACGCCAGACGGTAATGTTTTCGGCGACAATGCCTAAGGCCATCATGGAGATAGCGAAGAATTTCCAGAAAAATGCCGAGATTATAAAGGTAGTGAGAAAAGAGCTCACTGTAAAAAATATTGAGCAGTATTATTATGAGGTCAGACCCAAAAATAAAAACGAACTGCTGTGCAGGCTGATTGACATATATAATCCGAGGCTTTCGGTAGTGTTCTGCAATACAAAGAGGCAGGTTGACGAGCTTATTTCCGAGCTTAAGGGCAGAGGCTATTTTGCGGACGGTATACACGGCGATATGAAACAGGCGCAGAGAGACAGGGTTATGGCGGATTTCAGAAGCGGAAAGACGGAAATTCTCATAGCCACAGATGTTGCGGCGAGAGGTATTGATGTCGATGATGTGGATGTAGTGTTTAATTATGATCTGCCTCAGGATGAGGAATACTATGTACACAGAATAGGAAGGACAGGACGCGCGGGCCGGGAGGGAGTTGCGCTTTCCTTTGTCTCAGGGAAAGAGGCATATAAGTTAAAGGACATTGAGCGCTACTGTAAAACTAAAATTAAGGCTAAGCCTGTTCCGTCAATGGACGATGTGAAAAATACAAAGCTTGAGGCTATTTTCACTAAGGTTAAGGAAGTGATAGAGGAGGGCGGACTGTCTGATATGATAGAGGCTGTTGAGAGCAATCTCAACATGGAGGATTATACAAGTCTGGATATTGCCGCCGCGCTTCTCAAAATGACAATAGGAGATTCACTTGAACACCGCGAGGAGCTTGAACAGGTGCATTTTGATATGGATGCGGATTCAAGAGGAATGGTGCGCCTCTTTATAAATGTGGGAAAAAAGGACAAAATCAAGCCCGCAAATATTCTCGGCGCTATTTCGGGAGAATCGGGGCTTCCGGGCAAGCTGGTCGGCTCTATCGATATGCTGGATAATTATACATTTGTGGAGGTACCTTCAAAGTATGCCAACGCTGTGCTCGCCGCTATGGAAAACGTGACGATTAAAGGCAGGCATATAAGTATGGAGAAGGCGAAGGCTTCCGTGCGCAGCAGAAAGAAGAAAAAACGGGCGAAACTCGCAAGGCGTGTTTCGAGTCTTTGAAAGGATTAAATATATGCAGGCACGTATTGAACTTGGACAATTAAACATACAGGAGGCTCTTCGCTATATGGGACATGGCGGGGCAGAGCCTGACGACAGGCTTTTGGCGCTTATTGAACAGTGTGAGAGGGAGGTGCTTGATGTAGCGCAGCCGAGATTTGTATACAGGGTGTGTGAGATTGAGAATGAGAGCCGCGGAGTCGCTGTAAAGGGAACCAGTCTTGTGCTTACGGGCAATTCTATCAGAGAGCACCTTTCGGGCTGTGAAAGGGCTGTCTTAATGGCGGTGACTGTGTCTGCCGGGATAGACAGGCTTATAAGGATAGCACAGCTTGAGGATATGGCAAAGGCTGTTGTTACAGACAGTCTTGCAAGTGTCGCTGTCGAGCAGGCATGCGACAGGGCGGAGGAGATAATCAGGACGGAAAATCCGGGATATTATCAGACATTCAGGTTTGGTTTGGGCTACGGAGATTTGCCTGTAAGCCTTCAGGGGGCGTTTCTTAATGTTTTAAACGCGCCTAAGCAGATTGGGCTGAATGTGAGCGCGTCGGATATGCTGACGCCTACAAAGTCAGTCACGGCTGTGATAGGGTTGTCAAGAGAGCCTGTTTCCGCTAAGGCGAGAGGGTGTCAGACATGCAGCATGAGAGATACATGTAAATTCAGACAGAAAGGCGGAAGATGTAATGGTTAGAGATTTCAGGGAATTACTGAAAAAAGATTATGTTATTTTTGACGGTGCAATGGGAACAATGCTTCAGGCGGCTGGCATGAAAATGGGAGAGACTCCCGAGATGCTCAACATTACTCATCCGGAGCTGCTTGTGTCTATTCATGAACAATATCTGAACGCCGGCGCCGATGTCGTATATGCAAATACGTTCGGAGGAAACGCGTATAAGCTTGAGGAGTGCGGACACAGTGTTTTTGAGCTTGTCACGGCGGGAATTAAAAACGCCGCTTGCGCCAGAGACAATGTAAAGCCGGAGGCTATGGTCGCGCTGGACGTAGGACCGATAGGACAGCTTTTAGAGCCGACAGGGACCTTAAGCTTTGAGGAGGCATATGAGATGTATGCCGAGGTTGTAAAGGCAGGAAGCAGCGCGGGTGCGGATTTGATTGTATTTGAGACAATGACGGATCTGATGGACGTAAAGGCGGCTGTGCTTGCCGCAAAGGAAAATTCCAGCCTGCCGATAGTCTGCACAATGACATTTGAGATGAATAAAAGAACATTTACGGGATGCATGGTGCCTTCTATGGCGCTGACGCTTGAGGGACTCGGCGTGGACGCTATCGGCATCAACTGCTCATTGGGACCTAAGGAGCTGGAGCCTGTAATTGAGGAGCTTTCGCGCTGGACAAACCTTCCGATTGTTGTAAAACCTAATGCCGGGCTTCCCGACCCGCAGACAAATGAATACAGTGTCGGAGCTGAAGATTTTGCGGCATTTATGAAGGATTTGAGAAAATACGGAATAAGGGTTTTCGGAGGCTGCTGCGGAACAACACCGGAATTTATAAAGGCTCTCTCGGATATGCTTAAGGAAAACGGAAATGAAGAGGTGCGCAGAACAGGACATAAACAGATTCCGGCGGCGGTCTGCTCCGCCACTAAAGTTGTTACGGTGACCGAGCCGAGAATAATAGGTGAGAGAATAAATCCAACCGGAAAAAAAGTTTTTCAGGAGGCGCTTCGCAGAGGGGATATTGACTATATTCTCAATCAGGCGTTGGAGCAGGTTTCCGCGGGAGCTGATATTCTTGATGTAAATGTAGGGCTGCCTGGAATTGATGAGCGCGAGATGATGATTACCGCGGTAAAGTCGCTTCAGTCGGTTGTCGATGTACCGCTGCAGGTGGACTCTACAATTCCTGAAGTCCTTGAGGCTGCGCTGCGAGTATATAACGGCAAGCCTATTGTGAATTCGGTAAACGGCGAGGAGGAGTCTTTGAAAAATGTCCTTCCTCTCGTAAAAAAATACGGAGCTGCGGTTGTCGGGCTTACACTTGACAAAAACGGTATACCTAAAAAGGCTGACGACAGATTTGCGATAGCGAAAAAAATCCTCGACGCGGCAACAGCGATCGGCATTCCAAAAGAAAATGTTTTTATTGACTGCCTTACACTCACGGCGTCGGCAGAGCAGGAGGGAGTGCTTGAGACGCTTGAGGCTGTGCGCCGTGTAAAGACTGAGCTTGGCTTAAAGACTGTGTTGGGCGTGTCTAATATTTCGTTTGGATTGCCTAACCGGGTGCTCGTAAATCATATTTTTCTTACAATGGCGCTTCAAAGCGGGCTTGACCTGCCTATTATCAATCCGAATATAGAGGAAATGACAGGAGCCGTGCGCGCGTTTAAACTGCTTGCGGGATATGATAAAAATTCAGTTGATTTTATTAAAAATTATGCCGGGAAGCAGGTTGTATCAAAGATTGTCGTGCAGGGAAATAATGCCGAAAAATCCGGCTCCGGCAATGCGGACGCTGACGGGCGCGGATTAAGCGGAGAAGCCGCAAAGGACAAAGAGGCTTCTTTACAGAGCGGTCTTACGGAAGAGATGTCAGTTCTTTATAACGCCGTGCTTAACGGACTTAAAAACGAGGGGGCAGAGTGTACAGCTAAACTGCTTGAGCATGTGGATTCAATGGAAATTGTCAACAGGGTGCTTATACCCGCTCTCGATAAGATAGGCGAGGAATTTGAGAAGGGGACGCTTTTTCTGCCGCAGCTTATAATGTCCGCTTCGGTGGCTCAGGCCTCGTTTGAGGTTATACGTACGTTTATGGTCAAGAGCAACGCGGCTCCGGTCAGCAAGGGAAAGATAGTTATTGCCACTGTTAAGGGCGATGTTCACGATATAGGAAAAAATATTGTAAAAGTTCTTCTGGAAAACTACGGTTATGAGGTCATCGATCTCGGCAAAGATGTTCCGTATCAGGCTGTTGTTGACGCTGTGCGTGAAAACGGCGTCAAGCTTGTTGGACTCTCTGCGCTTATGACTACAACGCTTGTATCGATGAAAGAGACGATAGAACTGCTTCATGAGAATAAGCTTGACTGCAAGGTTATGGTGGGCGGAGCAGTATTGACGCCTGAATACGCCAAAGAGATACATGCCGATTTTTATGCGAGGGATGCTAAGGAGTCTGTTGATATTGCAAAGCGTGTTCTGGGATAAATTTAACCGATGTTCCTGACAAATGTGTTCCGGTATGATTTTGACATTGTTTTAACATTGGTTTATAATAGAATGAATGAAAAGTCAGGAAGGGTACGAATGAGCATATGGAAGAAACAAAGAAAATATCTTCTGCGGTAATAAGGAGACTTCCGAGGTATTACAGGTATCTCGGCGAGCTGATTGAAAGCGGAGTTCAAAGAATTTCATCAAAAGAACTCAGCGATAAAATGAAAGTTACAGCATCGCAAATCAGACAGGATTTGAATAATTTCGGAGGCTTCGGGCAGCAGGGCTACGGATATAATGTGAAGTATCTCTACGATGAAATCAGTAAAATTCTCGGCATTGACCGCACTCATAATATGATTATTGTGGGGGCTGGCAATCTCGGTCAGGCTCTCGTCAATTCAGGAGATTTTGCCAAGAGGGGGTTTCTGATTAGGGGCGTTTTTGACAACAACAGCGCACTTAAAAATAAAAAAATAGGCGCGCTAAATATACGCATGATGGATGAGCTTACCGATTTTATAAGGGATAATGAAATTGAGATTGCCGCGCTTACTATTCCTAAGCAGGCCGCTAAAGATGTTGCTAAGCTTGTTGTCGACGCAGGAGTAAAGGCTATATGGAATTTTGCACACACGGATTTAAATCTTCCGGAGGATGTTATTGTTGAAAATGTTCATTTGTCGGAGAGTTTGATGCGTTTGTCTTATACGATTGCAAATAAGGAGGGATAGGATGACATGGCAGATATTACATATGAGACATTAAAGGATGTTGCTGCGTTAAAGCGCGTTCCGATTCTGACATTGGATAAAAGGTGGTATCTGCTTGTTCCGGAGGTCAGTAAGACCGATGAAATAAAGTATTGGGAGGGACAGGTAAACTCACTTCTCAAAAGGCAGGGACAGGTCACAAATGATATAAAGGACGTAAAAAAGATAAAAAAACAGCTTATTCAGGACGTTGTCGAAAACATGGAGGAGGACGGCGATGACGCAAGGCGTCAGAAGCTTATGAATCAGAACCAGCGGCTTATCCACGAGGCTAAGGATAAGATAGCGGCTCTTGAGGATGAGGAAAAGGAGCTTCCGCGTAAGCTTGCAGAGGCTAATCAGAGACTGCTGATAGAGACCGTCAGAATGTGTTACTCAAAGATAAATGAAAATAAAGCTGATTTGGAAGTGCTTGATAAGTGGATAAATGCAACAAGAATTAAGCTCAAAAAGAACCTTTTAATCAAGCAGGATAAGGAGAGCATGAATGAGCAGCTGTATTCGGGAATGCACAATATCTTAGGCCCCGAGCTTATGGGGGTGCTTGACGATATAAATGCTTCGGAATAGACGGCTAAAGGGGTATGTATGGAATATTTGTTGGATGACAGTCAGATGAAAAAAGTTGACGGCAATTCTATCGATGAAGTCGGGATTCCTTCAATGGTGCTTATGGAGCGCGCAGCGCTTGCGGTTTCAGGGGTTGTTGCGAGGCTGGCTTGTGAGAGAAAGGCTTCCGGCAGAAAGTTTGTCAGGATTTTGTGCGTCTGCGGGAAGGGAAACAACGGCGCGGACGGGCTTGCCGCGGCAAGACATCTGTCTCAGGCGGGATTTGATACAGAAATATATGAAATTGGAAAAGACGGTGCGGGTACTGAGGAATATGAAATTCAGAAAAATATTCTTAAGAACCTGCACGTTTCGTTTGTGGATTCAGGACAAGGCAACATTGTACAGTTTAGCGAATATGATTTTATTATAGATGCGATTTTCGGTATAGGTCTTTCAAGAGATGTTCAGGGTGTATACGCTGAGGTTATCGAAAAAATAAATACGGCGGAAAAGTCGGGAACGACGGTCATCTCAGTCGATATTCCGTCAGGTATAAGCGCGCTTGACGGCCATGTGTGCGGTACTGCGGTGCGTGCAGGACATACGGTAACATTTGGGTTTAATAAGATTGGAATGGCCTTATATCCGGGAAGAGAATACGCCGGAAGTGTTACGGTTGCGGATATAGGATTTGCGGCGCGCTCTTCGGGCGGAAATAAAGGTTTGGAGGCGCTTGAACGAATTGTCGGCGGATGTCCGGTTATGATGCTTGATGAGTCTGATTTACAGAATATTCCCAAAAGAAACATGGATGTAAACAAGGGAAACTGCGGCAAAGTTCTTATTGCTGCGGGAAGCAAAAACATGGGCGGCGCGGCGTGTCTGTCTGCTGCCGCGGCTTACAGGACTGGCTGCGGACTGGTGAGAGTGTTTACGCATGAAAATAACCGAGTGCCGCTATTGAGTCTTGTGCCGGAGGCAATACCGGTGACATATGAAAGTGAGCCTGACAGCGTTATATTATCGGAACTCAAAGATAGCTGTCTGTGGGCTGACTGCATTGTTGCAGGTCCGGGGCTTTCGGTGACTGACAGCGGAAGAAAAATTTTATATACAATATTTGCTTCAGGCTCAAAAGCCGCTCTGATTATTGATGCTGACGGTCTGAATATACTTGCGGAGCGCGATGACTCTTCAGAGATACTTTCAGAATATAGAGGTAAAATAATTCTGACGCCTCATGTGGGTGAGATGGCCAGACTTACAAAGAAAAGTATTTCTGAGGTAAAGTCACAGCCTGTTATGTGCGCGAAGGAGTATGCTCTAAGCACGGGAACGGTGTGTGTGCTGAAGGATGCGGCTACGGTTATAAGCAACGGTACATCGGTATTTGTCAATATGTCAGGCAACTGCGGAATGGCAACTGCCGGCTCGGGAGACGTGCTTACAGGAATTGCTGCGGGAATGATGTGCGCAGGATTTGATGATGCGCTTACTGCCGCTGCGACAGCGGTTTATATTCATGGCCTTGCAGGAGAT
>CASFUI010000181.1 GCA_949297565.1 uncultured Eubacteriales bacterium | reverse complement strand
TAAGCTGTCTGTACTCAAGAATTTTTTTGACAAACGGATAGTCGGGAGCAAGCTTGTCAAGCACATCCGCCGCGGTGGAATAACCGCTCTTTGTCTTTTTGCCGTTCGGCATTTTCATCTTATCAAACAGAATAACTCCAAGCTGCTTTGGCGAATTAATATTAAATTCCTCTCCCGCCTCCGAATAAATTTCTTTTTCAAGGATTTCAATTCTCTCACCGAGCATTTTTCCGTACTCCGAAAGCCCTTCCTTGTCAACACGTACCCCCTCTCTCTCCATGCTGTACAGAACAAAAAGCAGAGGCATCTCAATATCCTCAAAAAGAGAGAGCATATTTTCATTTTCAAGCTCAGAGAGAATAACAGGACCTGCTTTCAGACTCACAAAACCTGCTATGCACGCGCATTTTGCCAGCTCATCGCAGTGTATCATAAGCGCTTCATTGAGACTTCCCTTGCCGATAAGTTCAGCCTTCGAAGCAACAGTAAGCTTAAGATATTCGGACGCAATCCTGTCCGGCTCATAGCTTTCATTATTAGGATTAATAAGATATGCCCCCAGACTTACGTCCATAAACGCCTCCTGGCACACCTCAGCCACGTCATCAAACACCCAGAGCAGCTCTTTTAAATTTACCGTTATAAGCTGCCTTGCCTTGTTTGCCGATGAAACCGCGGCAAGCTTTTTTAATATTCCCTTTAAATACTCTTCTGTCACAAAGCCCTGTTTCGGCATAAAATATATTTCACTCTCCGAAAAACAAAGACACAGCCCGTATATGCTCTTATCCTCAAAAATCAGCGAAAAACCGACATTGCTTTTATCATCAATCAGTTTTACAGCCCTTTTGGCTATCTCCTCCGCTTGTCCGAATTCTTCAATCACAGCCATATTTTTATAAATATCCGGCTCTTTTTCCTGAACATCGACATCTTCAAACCTTTTCAGCATAGATTTAAAATTATATCGCTTAAACAGCTCATATGACTGGGAATTATAAAAATTATCGAGAGTTGCGCTCTCTAAATTATATTCTATCGGCACATGAATATTAATCTCAGCAAGAAAACGGCTGAGTTTAACCTGCTCGGCATTCTCCGAAATAGATTTCCTTGCTTTAGGCGGTGTCAGTTCGTCCAAGTGCTCGAAAACATTATCAATACTGTGATATTTTTGTATTATTGCCGAGGCTGTCTTTGGTCCGACGCCGGGAGCTCCCGGAATGTTGTCTGAAGCGTCCCCCATTAAAGCCTTCATATCAATAAATTCAACAGGCGTAACACCGTACAGTGCCTTCACATCTTCAGGAAAATAATTTTCCACCTCTGTGACGCCCTTTTTGGTTTTTGGTATTCTTATCTGTATATGCTCCTCAGCGAGCTGCAGCAAATCGCGGTCTCCTGAAATAACCGAAACCTCAACGCCCTTAGCCGCACTTTCCTTAGCTATAGTGCCTATTATATCATCAGCCTCATAGCCGGCTTTCTCAAGCACAGTAATATTCATAGACTTCAAAAGCTCCTTGATAAGCGGAACCTGCTGTTTCAGCTCAGGAGCCATAGGCTTTCTTGTTCCCTTATACGCCTCGTAAGTCTCGTGTCTGAATGTAGGCGCACTTACATCAAACGCAACTGTAAGATAATCAGGCTGCTCCTCATCAATAAATTTAAACATAATATTAAGGAAACCATACATTGCATTTGTGTGAATACCCTCTGAATTAGTCAAATCCGGTATTCCG
>CASFUI010000180.1 GCA_949297565.1 uncultured Eubacteriales bacterium | reverse complement strand
CTCTCTATAAGGACTGCAGCTCCGCCCCGTTCGTGCATTTCCCCACCCTCCCGGTACAGAAGCACGAAATTATATGCCGCATTTTCAAGTTCGTCCGGCTCCACAATATCTTCCTGCCAATCTTCTATAACTTCTCCGTCTACACGCATGGATACACTTGCCCAGCCGAAAGCCAGCCTCTTGTCGTTGTCTGATTTTACAATCCTAAACTTACCTTTTATCACATCGTCTGTGTTTTTCTGTGAGCTTTGAGCAGCTTTTTCAACCAAACAATAATCAATCAATTCTGAAAATTTTTTCACTGCCTCCTCCTCTGCTTATAAATCTACTTTTTACTGTCATTTCTCTCTATTCCATCGCACATCATTGTTACAATTTCTAAATACCCAAACGGACGAAACAACCTTTTCTCTTCCTCCGGATGTTCTTCATGTAAGAATTTCAATATATCTTCGCGTATTTCCAGCCATTCGTCATCCACAGTCTTTTTATTTTTTATTCTTTCAATAATCTTGTTTGCATCCATATAAACAACTCCTTTAATACAGCATATCAAGTAAATTACAAATATGCTGATATTCTTCTATTGTTGCATCTATACGCATTGTACCATACACATTCTCTTCAAGCCATGCTAATCGTTCTGTGAGTGGCTTTTCAATCAGCGTTTTTGCAAAATCATAATCATTTTTAAAGCCTATATGTCTGCCTAACTCTCTTAGAGCGTCGACCATTTCATCGTACTGAGACTCAATTATTTCAATGCTTTCTTTCTTGCTTATTTCCTGGGTCATAAATTGTACACTTGCCTCTTCAATATTATGAAACTCAGCGTATGTCTCAACGTTATAATAACTTATTGATCTAGCATGTATCTGTTCATGCAAAAGAATGTGCGGAGCAGTCTCATGAGTTGTTAAAATATCACAATTCCAGAGTTTTCCAGAGCAGTCGCTCTCATCATCAACAATAATTTTACCGCTCCATTTGCTTGATGCAGATATGTGATTTGAAGCAATGTTCTCTGTCTGCTGTGCAATGCTCTGTATTTCATCATCACTATATGTTCTGAGCGAGTCTGTTTCTGTTATTGACACTTTCATCTGAGGTATCTGAGCTGGCGCCTGTGTCTCTATGTATTCAATAGCACATGCACAGCGCGGATGAGCCGGCGGCAATAACTTCTGTCCTACGAAAAGCAATTTGCCTTTGTAATCAAAGCTATCGTCCATGTCAATTTCCATTCCTTCCAGCGAAGCGCACGTATCGCATACAGCATCATCTCCGGATGTACTCCAACGCTTTTTTACTTTTCCAAGAAGATTCTGCTCTTGTGCCTGCCTTATTCCTTCGTCTGCCCCTCGATTATATGCAAAAGCACTTTCAGTCTGTGCTATAGTAAACGCTCTTTCCCAGTGCTGACGCTCTGCATATTTCTGTGCCGCATCCAGCGCTTTTCTTTTGATACTTTCAGTTTTCATTCGAGGGTGCTCTTTTTTTAAATTCGCAACAATACTGTCATAATATCTGACATTTGCTTTCGCCTGCCCTTCTGTAAGACCTATACATGGCCGAATTAACCTTGCAAGCTCGTCAACAGTATGTCCGTCTATCATCTTCTTTGTAAGAAGTGCTGCAACAGCGTCTTTCTGCTCCTGCATACAGTTTGTAACAAATTCTGCACCCCTTTCCTTAATCCAATTCATGATACCGGGTGTCTGTGTATTGAAAACAAGATTTAATCCATCTAAAAGCGGATGTCCTGAAGGTCCTTGCTTAATCGCTCTTGTCCACACCCCTCTTAATCGTCCTGCTACCAGCTTAGAATAATCCTGCTGCCATAATTTTATTGTCTCTTGAGATATTTCACCTGACCGGACTGCTTCTCTTAATTCCCGATAAGTTATCACATCTTGCTGGTCTTTCCAAAATCCGCATAGGACTTCAACCGGATCGTTGCAGTTCTTTAGATATTCTTCGAGCCGTTGTAGGACCTCTTTGCCGTTGGCTGTTTTTTTCTTCTTTTTCAGCCTACTCGGAGGAATTATCCTGAACGACATTGCTTATCCCTCCCTAATCGCTTTTTTGCTGCTTCAACCTGTTCTTCGAGTATTTCTTCGCCTTCCTCGCTTCCTTCTTTGCCTGCGGCTGTTTCCGGCTCAGGAGGTGAATTTCCCTCCTGCTGTTTCTGTCTTGTACGGTCAATATCTCTTGTATCCACTGTTCTTTCAGGAAGATGTCCTACCTGCCTTACATAATCTTCAAGGCCATCATCAGGAATCAGAACACCAATGCCTGTCATGTCTTTGATGAATGCTGCTACCTTCGTGATGTCTGCATCTTCTATATCTCCATGCGTCATTTTCGGGTACTCTGTGATGCCTGAAAAATGTTCACCGTTAATATCAATCAGCGCCGGTATTCCG
>CASFUI010000179.1 GCA_949297565.1 uncultured Eubacteriales bacterium | reverse complement strand
CAAGATAATCAAAGAGAGCAAAGATACGGAATATGAACAATGGCTCTTTATGAGAGAAAAGAGAGCGGCTGTAAATAAAAAAATAAAAATAATAATTATATTCTCAATTTTTTTACTTATAGACTTTGTGGTATTGGCTGATGCTCTCAGAAGCAATCTGTTTTTCAATGATTTGGTCACAGAAGGAAATTTTATAGAACTGCAATATTATGAGAATAAAAATGAATATCAGTTCTATGGAATGATAAATGACAAAAAGCTTGAATTCAGATGCGGCAAGAGTTTATTTTACGAAAGCGGAACAGACACAATGAGGTTTTACTATATCGACGGCAATGAAGAGAATGCTGTGCCTGAGTTTACAGTTTTATACTGGGTGGTGAGGTACACGGCTATTGTGTTATTTGCCGTTGTGGAAGTGTATGTTATATACAGAAGCGCAAAAAAAATAATTGCGGTGAGGAGGTTGTAGCTTATGCCGTTCGGAGAATTTGGAAGCGATGACAACACCATGGATTTGCTGGGGTTGGAAGTCCAGAAGAGTATGTATAAGGATATGGATTTCAGCGAGGAAATATCAAAGGAATCCAACAGGGAGTATATGCAGTCCAGGACTAAAAAGCGCAGAAGCGTAAAGAAGGTAATATTTACTGTAATTGTTGTTATATTATGTGTGGCTGCGTTTTTTACTTATTTACTCATTTCTTGATATTTATAACAATTCAAGCTGGAAATATTGATACACAGGGCTGACGTATCAGAGAATATATGAAGTATATAGGCATATTTAAAATTATTTTGTGCTGTGAGCTGACGCAAATTTATCTGATGCGTCGGCTCTTTTGCGTTCAAACAGTAACGCGCAGCGCCAACCTGCAATAATAATAAAACAAAAGCAGAAGCGTTGAGAGGGATAAATATATGGCAAACCAGAAGCTGGAGACACTGCTGAATATAAGTTTGGATGTTACTGAGCAGGAAAGAGAGAAATCTCCCGATTTAAATGCCGGAGTAAACGAGGAGGAGGATACATGGGAACTGATTGTAAAATATATTGACAGCATTTCTGAGCTAAAAGACAAATACCCGGGAATAGTTGTATATGAGCTGCTCAATCAATACGCTGTCATAATAACACCCAAGCGTTATATCGAGTCTATTTCGAGGGAAAAGCAGGTTGAGTTTATTGAAAAACCGAAGCTTTTGTACTTTGAACTTTTAAGTGAAAAAGCGGCAAGCTGTATTACGCAGCTTCAGCAGGGGGCAGATAACCCGTACAATCTTTATGGAGAAGGTGTGATTGTGGCTGTGATTGATACGGGAATAGATGTTATGCTTACTGAGTTTCAAAATCCCGATAAGACTACTCGTATTTTAAATATATGGGAGCAGGACAGCGGTACCGAATATGACAGCGAAGATATAAACAGTTATATTTTAAATCCGCAGGGAAAGCAGGCTCCGGGGTTTGATTATAACGGACACGGAACACAGGTTGCCAGAATAGCCTGCGGCAATAACGGAGTAGCGCCGAAGTCGGGAATTATAGCTGTGAAAATGGGTACATCGGGCAGAAACGCATTTCCCAGAACAACTCAGCTCATGAGGGCGGTGGATTATTGTATAAAAAAGGCGGCGTCCTATAATATGCCTGTTGCTGTCAATATAAGCTTTGGAAACAATTACGGAGACCATACGGGAACATCAATCCAGGAGACATTTATAAACAGCGCTGCGGCGGCATGGAAATCTTCAGTGTGTGTAGGCAGCGGAAACGAGGGGCTGGGAGCGGTTCATGCCTCCGGAGTTTTGAAAAACGGTGAGGAATATACGGTTGAGCTGGCTGTGAGTACATATGAGACTTCATTAAATATACAGATATGGAAAGAATACTGGGATGATTTTGATGTTGAGATTATCAGTCCTGCCGGAAAGAACCTTGGACGCATAAGCCGCTACAATACAGTGAACAGAACTAGTTCAGACGGAACAGAGGTTTTGACATATTACGGACAGCCAATGCCGTTCAGCGTTAGGCAGGAAATATATATTGATATGATACCCGAGAGAAATTATATTCTTTCAGGTATATGGATAATAAGACTTATTCCAAACCGTATAAGGACAGGACGTTTTGATATGTGGCTGCCGTCGATTAATGCGACAAATCAGGGAACAGGATTTACGCGGCCTGACAGCAATGTAACGCTTACAGTGCCGTCAACGGCTCCGAATGTTATAACAGTCGGGTCTTACAATGCTGCTCTTGGTAATCCGTCTCCGTTTTCCGGAAGAGGCTATGTTATTTCCGTGGGGTCAGCGGTTACATCCAAGCCTGATTTGGTGGCTCCGGGGGAAGGCGTGCGTCTTGACGAGAGGACAGTTGTTACAGGTACTTCATTTGCAACGCCGTTTGTTACGGGCAGCGCCGCACTTTTAATGGAATGGGGGTGTGGAGTGATATAAATGTTGTCGGAATACTTCAGGAACGATTGCGCTATTTACTTTTAAACTTTTATTATGCTACTATTCTTATGTCAAAAAATGTCAAAAATAGTCTGATGATATTATATTCAGTACAAATCCTTTTAATATAAAGAAATATACCTAGATAGGTAATTATCTGTTCTATATAATATTGATTTATATGAGTATAATAGGAAAATAGGGGAATTTTAGTGGTCAAAAGAGTTATGATTATCGAGGATGATATAGTTACGCTTAAGCATTTATCCTTGATTGTCAAATCAATGTTTCAAAACATTGAGGTCAGAACTTTTTCTACAATGGAAAATGTTTATGAAACCGCAATGCAGAATAAAATAGATTTATTTATTGTTGATATTATTATTGAAAAGTCTAAGCCGGGCGACACATCCGGTATTCGGTTTGTAGATAAAATCAGAACAATTCCGGAGTATGAATTTACACCGGTTGTCTTTATTACATCTCTTGAGGACCCCAAGCTTTATGCATACAGTGAATTACACAGCTTCTGCTATATAGAGAAGCCGTATGACACGGAATATGTAAAAAGAGTTATCCGAAAAGCAATGAAATTTCCCGATATTATTTCTAGTGATAATACATTATTTTTTCGCAAAGAAGGTGTTTTATACTCCGTCAAAATTTCTGAGATATTATATGCGGAAAGCATAGGACGTAAAATACATTTTCACAGAACAGACGGTGTTACGCTGGTCATTCCGTATAAAACATGCAAGCAGATAATTGAGGAGGCAGACAGTGCAAGCCTTGTACAGTGCAGCAGAAATCTCATCGTGAACAGGGATTATATAGAAAATGTTGATATTACAAACAGATGTATTAAGGTTAAGGGACTTGGCAGGCCGCTTGGTATAGGTGTTACATATCAAAAGAGACTGTGCAGGGAGTTTGCAAATAATTTGTCGCTGTAAACAGGAATGATAGGTAATATTGGGATGAACAAAAGCTGGTTTTTGAAAAATGGCAGATTTTGTATTATGCTGTCGGGTGGTGGTTTAGATGCAGAATTTGGAAGCTGGGAAGAGAATTAAATGTCTGAGAGAGGCGAGAAATTACACGAGGGAGGCACTAGCAGAAAAGGCAGATATTTCGGCGAAATTTCTGTATGAAATAGAGGTTGGCAAAAAGGGTTTTTCAGCGGAAACATTGTCGAGAATAGTTAACGCATTATCTGTTAGCTGTGATTTTATTATGTTTGGAACAGATTCGCCGGATAAGAATTTTGATAATGCGGTTGGTGTTCTGAATAAGTTTGACAGCAATCAAATGGAGAGAATATTGAATATTTTGGAGATGATTTATGATTTGAAAAATTAAAATACATATAAGAATACGTATTAAGGGAAGTCCGCAGGAGGACTTCCCTTTTTTCTTTCATAGGACATTCTCTTTATCGAATATATATTATAAAAAATAAAGACAGGGTATTTTATGGCTTCAGAAAAAAAGGCAGATGACATGTACGGACAGCAAAATGAGGATGAAAAAAAAGACGCGCGCGGCGGCGAAAAATCTGAAAATAAAGGCGTCATTCATACCGTCAGCTGTGAGGGATATACTGTGGAGCTCGTGTTTTCGGATACGGGATATACTGCAGAGGAGGCATTTAAGGAATATATAAGGATGATGACGGCTCTTGACTGCTGACAATAAAGGCGGAAGAATATACAGAGCCGCGCTGTATCTGAGACTTTCAAGAGATGAGAGCGGAGCTTACGAAAGCGGCAGTATTACAAGCCAGAAAAAGCTTCTTGCGGATTATATAAAAGAAAAAAGGGATTTGGAAATATTCGGAATATACAGTGACGACGGATACTCGGGTGCAGATTTTGACAGGCCCGATTTTTTGAGAATGCTTGCGGATATATATGAGGGACATGTCTCATGTGTAATAGTCAAAGACTTTTCAAGACTTGGAAGAGATTATATAGAAACAGGGCGTTTTATACAGGAAATATTTCCAAGTCTCGGAGTCAGGTTTATTGCTGTTGCCGACAGGTACGACAGTCTTTATGCCGATGCTTCACAGCTCAGGCTTATTGTGCCTTTTAAAAATTTTGTAAATGACAGCTATTGCAGAGACATAAGCATAAAGATCCGCGCGGTACAGCGCTTAAAACGGCTGGAGGGAAGATACGCGGGCGCGTTTGCCCCATACGGTTACAGAAAAAAGCCGGATGATAAAGAGAAACTGATTCCGGATATTTATCCGGCGTATATTGTGCGCAAAATTTTTATATTAAGAATTTGCGGAATGAGTCTCAAAAAGATTGCGCAGAATCTTGAGGATAGCGGAATTCTGCCGCCTCTGGCGTATAAAAGGCTGACCGATGTGAATTATTTCAGCGGTTTTGCGCTTCATACAGTTCCGGAATGGACAGCGCAGACTGTCAGAAGAATTCTTGACGACAGAGTTTATACCGGGGTTCTTTGTCAGGGAAAGACAGAAAAAGTGAATTACAAGGTAAAACATAGAATATATAAGGCGCAAAACGAGCCGGTCGGCAAGGCTAAAACTCATGAGGCTGTCGTTGGCGATGTGCAGTTCAATATAGTTCAGGAGCTTAAAAAACGTAAAATGAGGGCTCAGGCGGGAACAGAAAGTACGGGAATGTTTTCGGGAGTTTTATTCTGCGGAAACTGCGGACAGCCGATGCTGCGCCGGCGCGAATGTTATGTCTGCGGCAAAAATAATTCATCAGGAGGATGCAGTTCTCACAAAATCTCGGAGGAAAAGCTCGCGGATATAGTGTTTGGCCAGCTTGCAGAATGCGTTGAAGAAGCGCTGAAACAGTGCGGCGATGTTTTAATTGAGGAAAAAAACTGTGACAGACAGATTTCTGTTTATGAAAGACACCAGGAACTTTTGGAGCGCAGGGCAGACTGGCTTAAACGGCAGGCGAGTGAAGTTTTACCGGATTTCATGGCGCAGAAAATAGAAAAGTGGGAATATGATCTGTTTAAGCAGAGATTTGAGGAAGAATATATTTATTTTTTAAACACTGCACAAAAGCATAAAAAAACAATAGAAGAAATGAAAATAAAATCAGACATGCTTAGGCGGGAAGAAGGCGGATTTGATTTTAAAGAACTGCTTTACAGGCGTGAACGCAGGTTTTTAACGGCGGCTGTGAAAAAAATAGATATATATAAAGAAAAGAAAATAGTTATTAATTTTCGTTTTGGGTTAGGAGGCCTGAGATGATATACAGTGTCGGCATTTATGCCAGAATTTCAGTGGAACATGCAGAGGATCCCTCAGACTCTGTTGCAAACCAGACAGAGCTGATTATGAACTATATAAAAAAACTTGGCGGACAATACAGGGTTTATGGAATATATACTGATAGAGGAGTCAGCGGAACAACATTTGAGAGAGCAGGATTTCTGCGGCTTTTGGACGATGTCTCGCGGGGAATGGTAAACTGCATTATGGTGAAAGATTTGTCACGTCTTGGCAGAAATTATATTGAAACGGGAAATTATCTTGAAAGACTTTTCCCTAATCTTGGAGTGAGGTTTATTGCAGTTGCTGACGGCTGTGACACAGGGGCCCCGGACTTTGAAAATGATAAACTTTCAATGAATATTAAAAATCTTGTCAATGAGCTGTACGCCAGAGATATATCACAGAAGGTGCGCGCCGTAAAATCTATGACACAAAAAAACGGCGGCTATGCCGGAGGAAGGCCGCCGTATGGTTATATCTGCTCCGTAACGGAGGGGGTGCGGCGGCTTGAAGTTAATGAGGCTGTAAGCCCTGTTATAAAGAAAATTTACGAGTGCCGCGCGGCCGGTATGACGTATTCACAGATAGCAGCCGTTTTATATAAAAACGGTGTTCATTCTCCTTCGGATTATATGCGTCTGGGGAGAATTTTCGGTGAGGAGGGTGACAGTGTTTCGCTTTGGAACTTTACGTCGCTGTCAAAAATCTTAAAAAATCCGGATTATGCCAAAGATTTCAACATAGACAACCAGACAGCTTTAAAGATGTCGGCAGGAGAGTACAAAAAATCCGCAGAGGAAACGCCCGTCAGGGCAGAAACAAAGACAGATGCGCATGAGTCCGCCAAAAAGAAGGAAAAACCTGCCGCGATATTTGGCGGAATTATTTTTTGCGGCGACTGCAAAAAGAAGATGCATACAGTTTATTATAAGAGCAAAAAAACAGGAAAAAAGGTATACGGATATTACTGCGGCAGCTTTTCGCCCGATGGGCAGACAAGATGCAGTAACTATATAAGACAGGAAAATTTGTGCGGATGCATGAAGTGCGTATTTGCGTTTATGCAGGAGAACAAAATTATGAGTGTCAAAGCAGCAGCAGGGCTTAGCCGCGAAGCGACAGAATGTGAGCTGCGGTCTCTTGAAAAGCGTAACGAAGAAGAGCGCAGGCGTATTAAGAAAGCCGAAGGCCAGATTTACGATGCATATAGAAGATACAGTGAAAAAAGTTTGTCGGGAAGTGCGTATAAAAGAATTAAAGAGCAGGGATTAAAACGCATGGCTCTCTGTCAGAAAAATATTGAAAGGATAGAGGGAGGAAAAGAGCAAATATATGCAAGGGCGAATGAGAGAGAAAAAATTATCGACAGCTTTAAGACTTCCGAAGGCGCAGCTTGGGTTGCCGGAAGTGAAAAAGACGAAACGTCGTACCCGTACAGCAGCGATTTTGCGCGGGCATTTTTTGACAGAATTATTGTATACGGGGAAAAAAGAGTAAGGTTTTATTGCAGATTAGTTAAAAAGAAAGTGTAAAGCGGCGCGTAATAAGAAGAGCTGCTTTCCAGTTATGTAACTCCAGAGGGGATAGCCCGTGGAAACGACCCGTATCTGTACGGTGAAAAGCTCAAGGCGTATCTTATAAACGGAACGAGGGCTGTTCCGGGGCATAATGATGCAAATGAGCCAAATGAGGTTACGGGGGGTTATGGAAATATAGTGTCAGCTTATCGGCGCGAAAAAATACAATGGGGGTGACAAGTAAACAATTAATAAAAAATATTAATTAATGGATAAATTAATCCTTGTAAAGATATAAAAACATTTGTTAAAATTACAAGAAAAGGCATGGACGGAAATGAGGGTTAAAATGAGTGATTGGATTTTGGTTGTCAACGATGATACGGCAAATCTAAGAATGGCAAGCCGTATACTGAGTGAGGAAAAAATGCGTGTGAGTTGTCTGAAATCGGGGGAGGACGCAATTAAATTTTTGCGGGATAACAGGCCGGACCTTATTCTGCTTGATGTTCATATGCCGGGAATGGATGGTTTTCAAACCATTGCCGCTGTTCGTGAAAACAATGAAACAGCAGGTATCCCGGTTATTTTTCTTACAGCGGATGATGACAGCGACACAGAAAAGAGGGGACTTGAAGCTGGGGCAATGGATTTTCTTAAAAAACCGTTTGTTCCCGAGGTGCTCCTGCTTCGCGTCAGACACACAATCGATTTAATTCGTCTTCAGACGGATTTATCGCGTGAAGTGGAAAAAAAGACACAGGAAGTCATGGCGCAGCATGAGAAGCTGGAGAAGATTTCCATGCAGATTGTAACGGCATTGTCAGGAGCCATAGATGCAAAGGATAAATATACTAACGGACATTCTACAAGAGTTGCGCGGTACTCAAGAGAGATTGCAAGGCGGGCAGGGCTCTCAAGCGAGAGGCAGAATGATATTTATATGATGGGGCTGCTTCATGATGTGGGAAAAATCGGTGTGCCTGATATTATTATTAACAAGCCTGAAAGATTAGACGATGAGGAGTATGAGATAATAAAAAAGCATCCGATTATGGGCGCCGGAATTCTGGAGAACATAACGGAGTTCCCGAATTTAATTACCGGAGCTAAATGGCACCATGAACGCTATGACGGAAGTGGTTATCCGGACGGACTTGCAGGTGAAGCTATTCCGCTGGAAGCGAGGGTGATTGCAGTGGCGGATTCCTATGACGCTATGAGCTCGAGGAGGAGCTACCGTGATGTTCTTCCTCAGCATGTAGTCCGTTCGGAGATTGAAAATGGAAAGGGAACACAGTTTGACCCTGAGATTGCGGATATTATGCTTGCCATGATTGATGATGACAGCGAATATCAAATGAGAGAAAAGTAGGTGGATTGATATATGTATGATAAAGAAAATCAGAGAGCAACACATCTTTTGATATTGCTCTGCTATACATTTT
>CASFUI010000178.1 GCA_949297565.1 uncultured Eubacteriales bacterium | reverse complement strand
TTAAAGAATATCTTATTCAGAAGCTTAAGGGCAATATGAATTACAGAGAGCTTGTGGCTCTCGACAATGTGAGCTTTAATGTATATAAGGGCGAGGTAGTTGGGATTATCGGAACAAACGGCTCAGGCAAGAGTACGCTTTTAAGGATTGTATCGGGCGCCTTAAGACCTACCTCAGGTGAGGTCAGGACAAACCGCAGGCGACTTCAGCTCTTAACGCTTGGTACGGGGTTTGACTATGAGCTGACCGCGAGGGAAAATGTATATCTGAACGGTGCTATTATAGGTTATACAAAAGAATTTATTGACGAGAATTATGACAAGATAGTTAAGTTTGCGGAGCTTGAAGACTTCATGGAGGAGAAGGTCAAAAATTTCTCTTCAGGTATGGTCTCAAGGCTTGGCTTTGCGATTGCCACAGTTGGCGACGCGGCTGATATTCTTATACTTGACGAAGTTTTAAGTGTCGGAGATGAATTTTTCAGAAAGAAGAGCCTTGCGAGGATAAAAGAAATGATTCACAGCGGCTCCACTGTTTTAATGGTTTCACATTCTCTAAGTTCAATTTTGGAGAACTGCACAAAAGTTGTGTGGATTGAGAAGGGCAGGCTTAGAATGGTAGGAGAGCCGAAGGAAGTGTGTGAGGCTTATAAAAGGTATGGGAACTGATGAGATATAAGATATATAGTGCTTTGGTAAACAGACATATTGGCATAAAAGAACGGTATCATCGTGTTCACGACAATACACACGGAGCCGGGAAAATATTTTCCTGGCTCTATTTGCTGTGGCTGAATCTGTGCTTTTATGTTTTTTTCTGCCGCTGGCTCGGAGAGAAATCCGGCTTTGAAATGTATGAGGAAAAGAAACTTGTCACAGGAGGAAGCGAGTCCGAGGCGGGGGATTGCCTGAAACTTAACGGAAGAGAGCTTTGCGGTTTTGGTGAAGAGCTGATAGAAAAAGTTGTGAAAAAACTGTCAGAATATGATATAATTTCATTCGATATATTTGACACTCTGATTTTCAGACCTTTCTCAGAGCCGACAGATTTGTTCTACTTCATAGGTGAACGCCTGGGATATCTTGATTTCAAGAGAATACGAACAGAAATGGAATTTAAGGCAAGGCAGGAGGCATATAAGCGAGAGAAAACTTATGAAATCTGTCTCAGAGATATATGGGAACTTCTTAATGATGAGGTGGGAATTTCCGCCGACGAGGGAATGACGGAGGAGCTTGCGGCTGAAAAGAATTTTTGCTATGCCAATCCGTTTATGCTCGAGGTCTATTCACGTCTTAAGGATATGGGAAAGCGCATCTTTATAGTGTCAGATATGTATCTGCCGGGAGATTTTCTTGAAAATATGCTGCATGGGCAGGGATATGACGGGTTTGAAAAACTGTATGTATCATGTGAGCATAAAAAGAGCAAGGCAGACGGAAGTCTGTATGAGCTCGTAAAAGAAGAAATTTCTGCCGGAACAAAAAAATGCATTCATGTAGGCGATAATGTTCACAGTGATGTAAGTATGGCAGGCAGGCATGGTTTTGATACTCTCTGGTATCCTAATGTCAACAAGAATACGCTTCTTTACAGGCCATATGATATGTCCTATGCAATAGGCGGAGCTTACAGGGGAATAGTAAACAATCATCTGTATTGTAAAAATGCAGTATACAGTATTGATTATGAATATGGCTATATATACGGCGGATTATTTGTTGTGGGATACTGTCATTTTATTCATGATTACTGTAAATTACACGGAATTGAAAAAATATTGTTTTTGTCGAGGGACGGCGATATTTTAAAGAAGGTATACGACGAGATGTATCCGGTGGATTCCACCGAATACGCATACTGGTCAAGGCGGGCTGCCACTAAGCTGTCAGCATGTTTTAACAGATATGATTTTTTCAGAAGATTTCTGTATCATAAGGTAAATCAGAACATTTCGCTTCAAAATATACTTGAGTCAATGGAGCTTGAGCAGTTAAGCGGCATGCTCTGGGAGGAAGGGTTAAAGGAAGAGGAGTATCTTACTGATAAAAATGTTGATGAGGTAAAGAGTTTTCTGAAAAAGCATTGGGATGAGGTTATTGATATATACGAGAAAGAGCATGAGGGCGCTAAGGCATATTACTCAGAGCTTCTTAGAAATTCAAAGAGCGCGGCAGCGGTAGATATAGGTTGGGCAGGAAGCGGAGCGGCAGCGCTTGACTATCTTGTCGGCAAGGTCTGGAAACTCGGCTGTTCTGTTACTGGAATAATCGCAGGAACTAATACAATGTATAATGCGGAGCCGGATGCAAGTGAGGCACAGCTTATGTCAGGGAGGATTGTTTCCTATCTGTTCAGCCAGACTGACAACAGAGATCTGCTTAAAAAACATGATTTGAACAAGAATTATAATGTGTACTGGGAATTGCTTTTGTCATCTCCGACAAGACAGTTCAAAGGGTTTTCATATGAGAAAGAAGACGAATTGCCCATTTTCATGTTCGGCGATTTGGACTATAATCAGGAAGGCATATGTGAAATTCAAAAAGGTATCCTTGATTTTGCGAAAGAGTACATGCAGCATTTCGGGGAGTATGATTATATGTTTAACATAAGCGGAAGAGATGCATATGCTCCGATGCTTGTCGCTGCGGGACATGACGAGCGATACCTGAAAATGATTGAGAAACGTTTCAGACTTGATATTTCGGTTGGATAAGGAGAAATACACGAAATGAGAGAAAAATTTAAGTTTAAGTATATTTTATGGGCTGCTATTGTTCTTCAGTTAATTGTTGACGGATTTGTAATCGGGAAACTTATCGGTATGAATGTCGTGCCGGTATTATATCTTGTAATTATGATTGCTTGTCTTATTGCTGTAAATGTACTGACGTTTTTTTCGTCGAGAAAGCTTTGGGCAGGAATTGTAATGCTGATTATTTCTCTGATTTTGTCAGCGGTGATGATTTACGGATTTGATGTTATAAATAAAGCGGATTCAACTATTAATAACGTATCGCAGGATTCAGACAAACAGGTTACGGAAATGGTAATAGTGGTGCTCAGCGACAGCGAGGTGCAGGAAATCAGCGATTTAAAGGAATTTTCTGTGGGATATTTAAATGACAGTGATATTGAAGCATCGCAGAGCATGCTGGATCAGATAAAGGAAGTAGCAGGAGATATATCTACTGCTGAGTTCGGCGGTATAACAGAGGCGGTAAATGCGCTTTATGACAAAACAATTAACGCGCTTGTCATGAATAAGGCATATATAGCAGTTCTTGCTGAAACCGAAGAGTACAGTGACTTTGAACAGCGCATAAAACAGATTTATTCTTCGGAGATAGTGAGATATATAAATATTGTTCCTGAGAAAGAGACAAATCTTGACGCATTTATTGTATATTTCACCGGTATAGATACTTTTGGCGGCGTAACGGCTACAAGCAGAAGTGACGTAAATATTCTCGCCGTCGTAAACACAAAGACGAGGCATATTCAGCTTATAAATACCCCGAGAGATTATTACGTTGAGCTTCCAAACAGCGGAGGCGCTAAGGATAAGCTTACGCATGCGGGAATTTACGGTGTCGATAACTCTATAGGAGCGCTCGAAATGCTTTACGGAATTGATGTGGATTACTATGTGAGAATCAATTTCAGCGGCTTTGAGCAGATTATCGATGCACTCGGAGGAATTGACGTGTATTCTGAGTATGATTTCACGGTTGAGCCGATTAAACATTATACTGTGGGAATAAATCATCTTTCGGGAATTGAGGCGCTTGCGTTTGCGAGGGAGAGATATTCTTTTGCTGAGGGAGATGTTGCGCGCGGAAAAAATCAGATGGCGGTTATTACTGCTCTCATTCAGGAACTCTCATCTCCGGAAATTTTATACAATTATACATCGGTGCTGAACAGTATTTCGCAGTCTTTTCAGACAAATATGCAGTCCGATAATATATATGCTCTTGTGAAGAGAGCGCTCTCGTCATCGGCTGGCTGGACGGTCGACAGTTACAGCGTTGCCGGAGACGGTGCCTATGCAGAAACATATTCTATTCCCGGAATGGAGGTATATGTAATGCAGCCTGATATGTCGGATGTCAATGAGGCAAAAGCTAAGATAGAGGCTGTATTAAACGAAAATTAATGACTGTTGTTTAGGGGAGCAGGTGCGATGAAGAGGGATAAGGTCATTGTAACAAAGAGAAGATATGGATTGCTGAGAATGTTTATGCTCATTGTTGTGCTTTCGGCTGAATTTATTTTTACAGTTGAGGCGGGAAGCTCAAAGGTAAGCGACAGTAATTTTATCTGGCTATATACAGCTTATATTATGCTGACAGTCCTTTTTTTTGCAAACAGCCACAGCAAGGGAGTTTATCTCAAATATGAGGCTGCACTGAGTCTTGTCATAAAATGTGTAGTTATAAATCTTATTACGGGATTTTTTCTGTGTGCGCTGTCAGAGATTGAAAGCAAGGGTGGTTTATGGCTGAAGCTTTTTGCTATGACGGTCGTAAATATTATAAGTATTTCACTTATTTGTATTTTTATGGATTGGTATGCTCACCTCAAAAATCCAAAGGGTAGAAGTATGCTTCACATTTGCGAGGCAGGGACAGAATTGGACGAGTATGAGGGATGTGATATTTTTTATATAGATGATTTCCCTGATACAGAAAAGCTGTCAGAAAAAATCAGCAGATATGACCAGGTTTATCTTCACGATTTGACCGCATGGCACAGAAATATAGTCATGAAGCTGTGTTTTGAGAAGGAGATAACAGTTTTTTGTACGGTAAGAGTTGCGGATATTCTGTTAAAGTCTTACGGTATCGCGCAGGACAAGGATATTCCCGTTTACTATTGTACAAGCTTTGGAATAGGAAGGGTGTCGGCATTTATAAAGC
>CASFUI010000177.1 GCA_949297565.1 uncultured Eubacteriales bacterium | reverse complement strand
CGAGCCTTAACTGTATCGCACTGCATGATGTGGAACATATGTCTGATACGGCTCTTTATAGACTCGTCATAGACAGGCGCGGCAATCTCAACCCTGCGCTCCATGTTTCTCGTCATGAAATCCGCCGATGAAATATATATACTGTCTCTGTCCGGCGTACCAAAAATATAAATTCTCGAATGCTCCAGATACCTTCCGACGATACTGATTACTGATATATTTTCTGTCTCTCCCCTGATGCCAGGAATCAGACAACAGATTCCTCTGACAATCATTTCCACACGGACACCCGCTTTAGAGCACTCAATCAATTTATCAATAATTTCCTTATCTGTCAACGAATTAATCTTAATTCCTATATAAGCAGGCTGACCTGCCGCAGCAAGCTCAATCTCTTTATCCATGTATTCAAGGACTTTATTTTTCATACATTTAGGTGCGACAAGAAGATAATTTGTCTCATCCACGAACTCAGCCATACACAGCTTGGTAAATGTATAGGCTGCCTCCATACCTATCTTCTTGCTCGCAGTCAAAATAGAAAGGTCTGTATATAATTTCGATGTCTTCTCGTTATAATTTCCCGTTCCAATCTGTGTCACATACTTTATCTCGCCCTGGTCTCGGTATGTTATAAGACAAAGTTTAGAGTGAACCTTCGTATAATCAAGACCGTAAATTATTCTGCACCCTGCGTCTTCAAGCCTTCTTGACCACTCTATGTTGTTTTCCTCGTCAAAGCGCGCGCGCAGCTCAACCAGAACAACAACCTCCTTGCCGTTTTCAGCCGCATTGATTAATGATTCTACAATCTGAGAGTTTTTTGCCACACGATAAAGCGTCATTTTAATAGAAATAACCCTGTCGTCCTCTCCCGCCTCCTGAAGCATTCTTATAAAAGGCTGCATTGACTCAAAAGGATAGCTTATAAGCCTGTCAGCCTCCTCAACCTGTGAAATCAGATTTTTCCCTGACACATACCATGAAGGCAGCTTCGGGACATGGCGTTCATAAAACAGATTTTTATTATTCCTCAGTGTGTCCTGAATATCAAAGACAAATGACAGTTCAAGCGGCGACTCTGAATAATAAATCTGTTCCTGATGAAGATTAAGCTCCTTACAGAGATTATAGATAATTTTCTGGTCAAGCACACGCGAATACTCCATTTTTACAGGACACAGCTTTCTCCTCTGTCGTATAAGCTTCTCCATAGTATCGCGGTAATCTGTATCCTCATCATCAATCGCCTCATCGACATCAATATCGGCGTTTCTTATAATGCGTATTAACGACTTGCTCTTAATCTGATACTTTTCAAAAATAGTCGGCATAAAATGAAGAATCAACTCTTCCACAAGCATATATTTATTTCTGTCAGACGGAATAGACACCAATCTCTTAAATACGCCGTTACTGCAAGGCACAAGTCCGACCTTCTCATTATTTTTGGTGCCGAGCAGCGCAACCGCGTAAATTTCTTTATTTTTAATAAACGGAAAAGGCTGTTTCTTGCCCACAACCTGCGGAGATAAAATAGGCATAATAGATTCTTTAAAATATTTTTCAAGAAATACGGCATCAGCATATTCTATATCACTGAAACTTATCAGCTCAACTCCATACTCACTCAGTTCTTCCATAAGGTTGCGGTATGCCTTGTCCTTTTTTCTTGTCAGGTCTCTTGCTGCCTTAAAAATATGGTCAAGCTGCTCCTCAGCCGTCATTCTTGTTTTATTTTCACGCTTAGAGTCCGAAAAAATCATCTGATCATGCAGAGAGCCGACTCTCACCATGAAAAATTCATCCAGATTACTCTGAAATATAGACGCAAACGAAAGTCTTTCACAAAGAGGAACACTTTTATCCTGTGCTTCCTCAAGAACTCTCTCATTAAACTTAAGCCATGAAAGCTCTCTGTTCTCATAACACAGCCTTTTTTCTCTGTATTTAGGAATGTTTTTCTTTTTACTGCTGCCGTCTGACTCTGCACCGTCATTTCCGGCTGCTCCCTTTTGATTGTTTTTTAACCCCATATCTTCCATTGTATATGCTCCCTTATTAAGATAATTAATTACCAAGACAAATTCCGAGCTGTCTTGCCTGTTGAACAAGCTCATCGTCAACATCTACCATTTTTGTTTTGCCCGCAACCTCTGACAGAGGAATTTTATCAATCTTATTATTTTTTATTCCTACCATATATCCATATTCTTTGTTAAGTATCAGTTGTGCTGCCTTAACGCCAAGTCTTGTGGCAAGCACTCTGTCATATGCAACCGGCGCTCCGCCTCTCTGCACATG
>CASFUI010000176.1 GCA_949297565.1 uncultured Eubacteriales bacterium | reverse complement strand
TGAATTCAATATCACTTTTACGCTGCAAACCTGCATGCGTCAGCTTGCTTACGCTATTATACCATGTCCGCAAGGCGGACATGGAGCCTCCGGCAGATTTTAAGCGCTCTTATTTTTGCGGTGAACGCAAAAATTAATGCGCAGGTATAATATGCATTCTGTGACATTATACCATGTCCGCAAGACGGACATGGAGCCTCCGGCGGATTTCAAGCGCTCTTATTTTTGCGGTGAACGCAAAAATTAATGCGCAGATATAATGTGCACTCTGTGCACATTATATCACACCCCCTTATAAAAGTATAGCAAGATATGAACATTTGTTCTGGATTTTTACAGAAACTTTTTTCCACCTTTGTCAAATGCATACAGTCCAAAAATAATGAAATCAGCAAGCGAACTTCCCGCATTGCCGTGCAAAGAATTTTCCCGACAAACAAAAAACAGCAAAAACCGTACTCCCGCCTGACCGCCGTCAGTCGGAAATACGATATTTTGCTGATTAACACTCTTAATTAACAATAAACTATATTGCAAAATTTATATCTCAGTTTAACCCCTTCACATAATCTATCGCCGCTTCAAGCTGAACATCGCTCTGTGCGTCCTCCGGAAGCTCCACAACCATGTCTGGAGTGACTCCGTTGCCGTGTATGTCCTGACCGTCAGGCGTGAAATACTTTGCTATGGTATATTTAACAGCGCTTCCGTCAGTGAGCGGCTGTATAGTCTGTACAATTCCCTTGCCAAAGGTCTGTGTTCCTATAATTGCTCCTTTATTGTAATCCTGAACAGCGCCGGCAAATATTTCAGATGCGCTCGCGCTGTCACCGTTTACAAGTACAGCAAGCGGAACTGAAAGCTCGCTGCTGTTTGAGCCGTTATATTCTTTTCTGTTTCCATACTTATCCTCGGTGTACACGATAAGCCCGTTTGGAAGAATCTCATCGAGAATATCAACCACAGCATTCAGAACTCCGCCCGGATTTGAGCGAATATCAATCACAAGCCCCTTCATATTCTGCGCGGTTAAATCATCAAGAGCCTCCTTAAACTGCTCCGTTGTCACTGTATCAAACTGTGAAATCGCGATATATCCTATACCGTCATCAAGCATTGAATATTCGACAGTCTTGATATTAACCTCATCTCTCACAACCGTAAAGGTCAATGTCTCTTCGCCGCGCCTTATCTCAAGCTCAACAGAAGTCCCCTTGTCGCCCTTGATAAGAGCTACGGCAGATGATAAATCCATACCTGTGATATCCCTTCCGTCAACCTTAGTCACACAGTCTCCGTCACGTATTCCCGCCATATATGCCGGAGCATCCTCGTAAGCCTCCGATATCAAAATAGTTCCGTCCTCATTTTTCTGGCAGACAGCGCCTATACCGTAGAATTTTCCGGTTGTAGATTCAAGTATCGACTGGTACTCCTCAGGAGTGTAATAGACAGTATATTTATCCCCATATGCGTCAAGATAAGCCTTATAGATATTGTCGGCAGCAGCTTCCTCATCCACATCTCCGAAATAAAAATAGTCAAGCACCGAATCAAGAGCATTCAGTTTACTCTCTACATCACTTCCTATACCATCGGAATCATCAACGCCTGTACCCTGCACATAAATCTCTCCGTTTGACGCAAAATGAATATATCCTTTTTTATAAAAAGCATCCGCAACGGAATACAGTATCGCCGTTGTAAGCAAAACACCGGCAATCACGCCTATAAAAATTCCAAGACCAATTCTCGTCTTCCGCGGCTTCTTTCCCGGAGGCATACCCAAAGCGCCATAGCCCGGCGTGCCGTAGCCCGGAGCGCCGTTTGTGTTTCCCGTTCCGCTGCCGTTCTGACCGTTTACATAGTTACCGTTATACAAATCGCTCATATCTGCTTTTCCTTTACTTAAAAATTTTTATATTATATGATAAAGAATTCGCTTGCGAACTCTTCCGCGAGGCGCGGATTCGTAAGAACAATTACCTTTCTGCGCCTCTGCGATCCTGCGGAGCCTTTTTTTCTATATAAAGTTCAAGGAACTTTCCTATAGAATAAGAAAGAATCTCGCAAAGCGAGATTCTCCGCCTGCGGATGGCCGTGTCAGCAACACATTTAACACGCACAACCGCTGTTTATCTACTGTAAATATCCCCATGGATTTACATATACGCCGCCGTAACGCACACTGAAATGCAGGTGTGCTCCCGTTGACTCGCCGGTTGAACCCATGAGAGCAATCGTATCTCCCCTGTTCACTGTATCACCAACAGATACCAAAAACTTTGAACAGTGCATATAAATAGAATACAATCCGTTTCCGTGGTCTATCCAAAGCCAATTTCCGGCAGACCAGTTATATTCAGCCCTTATTACACGCCCACCATCGGCAGCATAAATAGGGTCGCCCCACACTCCCGGCGTCGTAGCGCCTATATCAATTCCCGTATGCGGAGATGTTCTTCCGTCCATATCGCCGTAATCGGAAGTTATTCTCCTTGAAATTGTAGGCCATAAAAACACACCAGTGCTGTTAGGCGGAGGATTATTGCTGCTGTTTTTATTATTCTCTGCCTCTATCTGCGCAATAAGGTCATCAAGACCGCTTATATCACTGGAAAGCTCCGTATCCATCTGCTCTGTCTCAGCAATCAGCTGATTATATTTTGCAAGCTCCGCTTCCTTCTCCTGCTGAATAGCCGCCAAATCATTTCTCTGTGATTCAAGCGACGCCTGCATCTGTGTCATTGACGCATAATCATTATCGAGCTGCTGCTTGGTGGAAGCTATGTACTCAACCGTCTCCTCATATTTCGTGAGCATATCCCTGTCATAAGATGAAATCTTAGAGACATACTCAGCGCGGTTAAGCATCTCGCCCATGCTGTCAGAAGCAAGTATCAAAGCCAGATAGCTCTCATCGTTATGCTCATACATAAATTTTATTCTGAGCTTCATCATCTCATACTGATTTGCCGCGTCCTGCTGCGCAGCCTCAAGATTTTCCTCTGTCTCGGCAATCTGCGCGCTCAAATCCTCTATCTGAAGCCCAAGTTCGTACAGATTTCCGTCCAGCTCTGCCATCTGCTCATCCAAAAGCTGCATATATTCTTTTGTGTCGCTTGCGGACTGCCTGTACTCGTCCAGCAGTTCCCGCACATTCTTCTGCTCCTCGAGCTTTTCCTCCCTCTCCTGTCTGGCGTCCTCAAGGTCAGACGCCGTAACTCTGCGAGCGCCAAACATTCCGCTCGACATAAACACGCCCAAAGAAGCAAGCATAGCCAAGCAAAGCACAGCCGCAGTAAATTTTTTAAATACCGATTTTCTCATTCAGTGCCTCTCCCTTCAAACCCTTCTGTCGATGCCGCAAGCGGCAGTTCTCCTCCGCAGTAAAACCATCATATAAAAATATTAAGCCAATTATTACACATTTGCATGTTTGCGCACAGCAAAAAAGCTGCCGAGAATACCAATGCCTATTCCGAGGCAGATTGCCACCGGAGCCATAAATTTAAAGACCTCGCCCATTGGCATAAATGCAAGAATATTGCTCAGAATAGAAAACTTTCCGAGAACATATGCGATAACGCTCTGGTATATATATCCCAAAAACAGCAGCGGAATAACAGAGCCGATAATTCCAATCACAATACCCTCAACAAAAAACGGAGCATTTACAAAGCTGTCAGTCGCCCCTATAAACTTCATAATAGAAATTTCATCCTTGCGGACTGTAATACCTATAACAATAGTATTTGTGATAAGGAAAATAGAAACCGCAAAAAGTATGACAATAATAGCCGCGGCAACATAGCCTACCAGCTTGGCTGCGCTTGAAAGACTGCTGGCAGTAATCTCGGAACGGTTTACCTGCCTTACGCCGTCAAGATTTTCAAGATATGTCACAAGCGTTCCCTGCATTCCCGCATCGCTCAGATACACCTCATAGGAGTCTGAATTGGCAAGCGGATTATCGTCCTTAAAGCCCTCCGCGAGTTCCGGATACCCCTTAAAATACTCTGTCCTGAAATTCTCCCACGCCTCCTCGGCAGACGTGTAATGAACCGACGAAACCTCAACACGCTTTGAAATTGTATCCCCGAGCTGTTTAATCTGTGTCTCCGTCAGTCCCTCGTCAAAAAACACAGTTACACAGACTTCATTTTCAGCCTTTTTAACCATATACTGAAAATTCATAACAAGAGAATACAGTATACCAAAAAGGAAAATACACGCCGCTATTGTTGCTATTGATGCCAGTGAAAAAAGACGGTTGCGGTAAATATTTTTAAACCCGTCCTTCACATGATAAAAAAATGACCTAATCTTCATAGAAATAACCACCCTTTTCCAAATCGCTTATAATTTTACCTTCACTCATTGTTATGGTTCTTTTCTTCATCTGCTGTACTATTTCCATGTTGTGGGTAACTACAAGCACCGTTGTTCCCAGCTTATTTGCCTGATTTAAAATCTTCATAATCTCTGCTGAATTTGCCGGGTCAAGATTACCTGTCGGCTCATCGCACAACAATATAGCAGGCCTGTTCACCAGTGCCCTCGCAATCGCAACACGCTGCTGCTCGCCGCCCGAAAGCTCGTTAGGAAAAGCCTTATACTTATCAAGAAGCCCTACCATTGAGAGCATTGAGAGCACACGGCTCTTAATCTTCCTCGACGGAGCCTCGACAACCTTCATCGCAAAAGCGATATTCTCAAATACATTTCTGTCAGGCAGCAGCCTGAAATCCTGAAATACCACGCCAATATCTCTTCTGAGATAAGGAAGCTTCTTTCTTGTCACCTTGTTGAGATACTTTTTATTGACATATATTTTGCCGGTTGTCGGATCAAGCTCCTTGAGAAGAAGCTTTATGAGCGTTGATTTGCCCGAGCCGCTCTTGCCGACTATAAATACAAACTCACCCTTCTGAATGTGCAGGTTAATCCCGTTTAACGCAGGCACGCCGGACGAGTAAGTCTTTGTAACATTTTCTAAGATTATCATCAGTAATCTCCTCCATTAAAATGTATCTTTACTTTCCATATACTTCATATACTTTACAACCATCAGCGCAATCTTAAACGTGATAGCGTCATCAAACACACGCAAATCCAGCCCCGTGCTCTTCTGGAGCTTATCAAGCCTGTAAACCAGCGTGTTCCTGTGAATATATAATTGCCTTGACGTCTCTGAGACATTAAGGCTGTTCTCAAAAAATTTATTAATTGTTGACAGCGTCTCATCGTCAAAGTCATCAGGGGATTTCCCTCCGAAAATCTCTTTTATAAACATCTGGCAGAGCGGTATCGGAAGCTGATAAATCAGCCTTCCTATGCCGAGTCTGCTGTATGCCACAACATTCTTATTGCTGTAAAAAATCTTGCCTACATCCAAAGCCATCTTGGCTTCCTTATATGAGCGGGAAACCTCCCTTATGTCGCTGACAATCGTTCCGTATGCGACATGCGCTGAGCTCATTGCCTCGGTGTTGAGCATATCAATAATAACCTGGGCGGTCTTGTCCAGCTCCTCATATGTCTCATTGCCCTTAACTTCTTTGACCAGAATAATACTCTTCTCATCAACGGCGGTGATAAAATCTCTCACCTTGCCCGCAAAAAGAGTTCTCATAGTCTCGAGAGCATTTGTATCCTTCTCATGCTTTGTCTCTATAATATAAACAACCCGCTTGACATCTGTCTCAATATGTAACTTTTCCGCACGGGTATACATATCAACGCGCAGAAGATTATCCAGAAGAAGATTCTTGATAAAATTATCCTTATCAAAACGTTCCTTGTAAGCAACTAGCAGATTCTGAATCTGAAATGCAGCGAGCTTGCCCAGCATATATACATCGTCGCTTGTTCCCCTTGCCAGAAGTATATACTCTAAATTCTGCTCATCATAAACCTTAAAAAACTGATACCCGTTTATCACCTGACTCTCCGCAGGAGAATCCATAAACGCGAGAGCATCGGCAATGCAGTCCTGCACATCATCAAATGTCTTAGCGGCAATCTTGCCGTCAGAATCTATAACACAAAAATCTATTCTTGATATTGCTTTCAGACCTTCTACAGTTGTCTGTAAAATTTGATTTGAAATCATTGCAAACATCCTTTCAATGTTAGTCCTTGTTTTATTGTAATGCAAAAAGACGAAAAAAAAAAGAGGAAATGCATAATTTCTATACATTTCCTCAAATTTTACATTATTATACTGTGAAAATTAACTGTATCACTTTAATTAGTGAGTAATAATCTGCTCTGTTTCTTTATCAAATACATGAAGTCTTGAAACATCCATAGCAAACTTAACCATATCGCCAGGACGAGCATTTGTACGAGGACTTACCTTTGCTGTACATGTAACATCGGCAATGTCATAGTGAAGGTTTGCTTCCGCGCCAAGCAGCTCGTAAACCTTAACCTGAGCCTCGAATGTTGTGTTAGAATGCTTTGCGATGAACTCATCATCATCCTTGATATCCTCAGGACGAATACCCGCAACTACTGTCTTGCCTACATAACCGCCATCAATAATAGCCTTGCTCTTGTCAGCAGGCAATGGAATAGATACTGTATCGCTGAGCTTCAATGTAACTGAAGAGC